>DASYGP010000156.1:0-12644 GCA_035999615.1 Mycobacteriales bacterium | reverse complement strand
ACGGGGCGAGCCGAAGTCGGTCCCGGAACGAGCCGGCGCACCGTCAAGATGAATGAGTACGCCCCGCCCGTTGCACGCCTCACACGTTTCGGAGTAGGCCTCCAGCAGCCCGGTGCCAACCCGCTTCCGGGTCATCTGCACCAACCCCAGCGAGGTCACCTCCGCGACCTGGTGCCGGGTGCGGTCCCGGCCGAGGCATTCGGTGAGCCGGCGAAGGACCAGCTCCCGGTTGCTTTCCAACACCATGTCAATGAAGTCGATCACGATGATGCCGCCGACGTCGCGCAGCCGGAGCTGCCGGACGATCTCCTCGGCCGCCTCCAAGTTGTTCTTGGTGACGGTCTCCTCGAGGTTGCCGCCCTTGCCGGTGAACTTGCCGGTGTTGACATCGACGACGGTCATCGCCTCTGTCCGGTCGATCACCAGTGATCCACCGCTGGGCAGATGCACCTTGCGGTCCAGCGCCTTGGTCAGCTGCTCGTCGACCCGATGCTGGGTGAACACGTCCTGCTCGCCGGTCCAGCGGCTGGCCCGCGCCATCAGCTCGGGAGCCACCTGAGAGACGTAAGACTCGATCTTGGTCCATTCGTCGTCGCCCTGGATGACCAATCCGGTGAAGTCCTCGTTGAACACGTCCCGCACCACGCGCACGACGAGGTCCGGCTCGGCGTGCACCAGGGCTGGGGCGTTCTTCGCCGCCTTGTCGGCCGCCTTTTTGATCTGCTCCCATTGCTGCTGCAGCCGCTCGACGTCGCGGGTCAGCTCTTCCTCGCTGGCACCTTCGGCAGCCGTTCGAATGATCACCCCCGCGTCATCCGGCACGATCTTCTTCAGGATGCTTTTGAGCCGGGCCCGCTCGGTGTCGGGCAACTTACGGCTGATCCCGGTCATCGAGCCTTCAGGGACATAGACCAGGTAGCGCCCAGGCAGCGTGATTTGGCTGGTGAGCCGCGCGCCCTTCTGGCCGAGCGGGTCCTTGGACACCTGAACCAGGACGTTCTGCCCGCTCTTGAGGGCTTCTTGAATGGTCCTCGGGCGTGGGCTGCCCTCCATCGCGGCGGCGTCGTAGTTCACCTCGCCGGCGTAGAGCACCGCGTTGCGGCCCTTGCCGATGTCCACGAACGCCGCTTCCATGCTGGGCAGGACGTTTTGCACCTTGCCGACATACACGTTGCCGGCAAACGCGGACGAACTCCCCCGGGTCACGTAGTGCTCCACCAGGACGCCGTCCTCGAGCACCGCGATCTGGGTGCGCTCGCCCTGGTTCCGGACGATCATCATCCGTTCCACGGCTTCACGCCGGGCAAGGAACTCGGCCTCGGTGATGACCGGTACCCGCCGCCGGTCGGGGCGACCGTCCCGGCGCCGCTGGCGTTTGGCCTCCAGCCGGGTGGAGCCGGACAGTCCTCGGACGCCCTCTGCGTCCGCACCGGTGGGCCGGCGCGGCCGGGGCTCGCGGGTGCGCACCACGGTGTTCGGCGGATCGTCGACGGACTCTTCGCCGCCCTCACCGACGCCGCGGCGCCGACGCCGGCGGCGTCGACGGCTGGATCCCGCGTCGCCACTCTCGCTCTCGTCGGCGTCGCCGCCGGTCACCTCGCCCGGCTGATCAGCCGGTTCGCCGGCCTCCGCGGTGCTCTCTTCGGTGCCGGCGACCCCAACGTTCTCGTCGTCGTCCTCGCTGCGCGGCTCCCCGGACTCGTTCTCACCGCGGCCACGACCGCCGCGTCCGCGGCGGCCACGCCGGCGGCGACGGGGCTGCCCCCCCTCCCCGTCGGTGTCGTCCTCGGCGCCTGGACCGCGGTCGGTGGCGGGCTCACGGGTTGCCGTGGACGCCTCCGACTCGTCCGCGGGGGCGACCGCTGCGTCCACGGCGAGCGGACGGGGCAGCACGACCGGCTGCGGGGCCTGGAAGACCGGCGTCGCGACCGCACGGCGGCGCGAGGAACGGCCGGCGGGGGCCGCCGGGACCGGCTCGGCCCCAGCGGCTGGGGCGGCCTTGCCCAACGCTGCCGAGTCCAACGCTGACGAGTCCAACGCTGCCGACTCGGCGGCGTCCGCCAGTGCCGGCGCGGAGGTGCCCCGGACCTCGTCGCGCCCCGCGGCGTCGGATGAGGGCGCCGGAGGGGCGCCGGCAGCGGTCTCGGCGGCCGGGGCGGCGGCCGCTCGGGTACGCCGGGTCCGGGTGGTTTTCTTCGCCGGCGTACCGGCGGGCTCGGTGTCGGCCGCAGCGAGCGCGGTCGGCGCGGTGGCCGCTGTGCCTGCTGCGAGTGCTGCATCTGCTTCTGGCGCTGCGGGTGCTGTGGATGCTGACCTGGTCGAGGCTCGACGAGTGCGGGTTGCGGCCGGCGTCCCCTCGGGCCGCACGGTCGCCGGCTGCGACGCGCCAGGGGACTCCGCGCCGGTCGGCTCCGGGCCGGTGGGCGCCGCGGCCGAAGCGGCCGCGGGGGCCTTCCGGGCTCGGGTTGCCTTGCGCGCCGGTCGCGCGCCGGGCTGGACCGGTGCTTGCGCGGGGGTTGCGTCGCGATCGCCAGCCTCCGGGCTCGCCGCAGCAATAGCGGTGGGCGCTGGTGCGGCGGGCGTCAGGGCTTCCGGGGCGCCGGTCTGCGCAGGCGCGTCGGCTCCCGCGGTCTGTGCAGGCGTGTCTGCCCCCGCCGGGCGGCGCGCGGCGCGCCGGCGACGCGGGGCGGGCTCGGTGATGGCGGGGGTGGGGTCGTGCGGGCCGTTCTGGTCTGTGGCCACGGGGCGAATGCCTTTCGGCTCCGGGGCGCCGTCCGCTGCGCGAAACGCAGGTCGGTGACGGCGCTCAGAAGCACTCGGGATCGGTCGGCGGCTAGCCGCCGGAAGTCATCACGCCGTCAGCCGGTTTCGCGCCCCTCGGCCGCCCGATCGGGCGCCAGAGGGTCGTCGACCCCGGGCTCCGCGCCGTCTGTGTCGGACTGACGGAGCGGGCCCTGCGCCAGTCGGGTTGCCACCAAGGGCGAATCCAACTCCAGCGGGGCGAGCGCACGCAGTCCGGTGAGGACGTCGTCGGGTCGTACGACCGGCGTCGTGTGCCGTACAACTAAGCGCAGTATCACACACGCGTCGTCCGCCGCCGGGCTCCGGACCAGCGACACGACGGCGGAGCGCACATCCACCGGCTTCATGCCGCTCTTGGTGCGGCGCTCGACGAGGACCTCGGCTTGCCCCTCGAAGGCCAGCATCGCCGCCTGGACCTGACCGGCGTCCGCCCCCGGCAGCACCAAGGAAAAGACGCTGGCCTCCATCCGGTCGGCGAAGCCGCTGTGCACCGCCGTCACAGCCTCGATGAGATCCAGCCCAGCCGGCAGCACCTCATCGAGCGCTCGGCGGACCTCCTCGACGTCGCGCAGCTCGGTGAGCCCGATCTCCACGTACTCGGCCTCGCTGGCCACACCCGTCGGGGCCGCGCCGACCCAGCTGATCCGCGGATGGGGGCTGAAGCCGGCCGAATGCGCGATCGGCAACCGCGCCCTGCGCACGGCGCGTTCCACGACCCGGGCGATGTCCCGGTGCGAGGTGAACCGCAACCGCCCTCGTTTGGTGTACCGCAGCCGCACCCGCTGCACGGTCGGCGGCGGTGGAGGGCCCTCAGGCTGCCGGGATGCCATGCGCCATCATCGCTGCCCCGGCTGGCCTGGGACGGCCGGCAACCCGGCGCGGGCGGCGCGGACCCCGGGGCTGGCACAGACGGCGACCGGCTGGCCCTGGGTCAGCTCGCACAAGCCCGCCGTCAGCACATTGGCCGAGCCGTCGATCGCCGTCGCCACCCGAGACGGGAACTGGCTCAGGGATCCGGCGATCTGCGCTGCGCTCAGCCCCTTGAGCAGGCCCGGGTCGACCTGGGTGCCCAGGATGCGGAACGCGTTCCCCAGGTCCAGGAAGGGAATCGGGTGATCGCTATGTCCGGGCACGTTGTCATAGCGACTGATCACGGCCTGCTGCGCGACGGTGGGGGCCTGCACCTGACGGCCGGCCCGGTCGCGCTGCTCGAGGCCGGCGAAGCTCAGATAGCTGCTGGTGTAGGTCGCCCGCGCGAACGACAACGTTGCGGTGTTGGGGTAGGCGTCGTTGCCGGCCGAGGTGGTGATCTGCAATCCGCTGAAGCTGCCGAAGCGCATCAGCGCCAGCGCCACCGGCCAGCGTTCCGCCGCGCAGTACGGGCAGAAGATCCCGCCCACGTAGAGCACCTGCGGCTTGCCGTCGCCGGTCAACGGCGTGCCCTGAATCGAGGTGGGCCGGGCGGCGACCGTGCCGGCGCCCACGCGGTCGAAGGTGGCGGGGGTCACCGCCGCCAGGGCCGTCGTGACGGCGGCCGGCGCAGGGCTGGTCGGGTCCGCGCCGGGACCCGCGTCGGCGCCGGTCAGCCTGATCACCAGCAGGCCGACGGCGATGACGGCCGCCGCCAGCCCCAGCCGGCGAAGGGGCAACCTGATCGGGGCCGGCATGCCTCAGACCGGGGTCAGCGGCAGGATCGACCGGCCGGTCGGCCCGATCTGCGTTTGCAGGTCCATGCCGGGGCAGACACCGCAGTCGTAGCAGGGGGTCCACCGGCAGTCGTCCACCTCGGTCTGGGCGAGCGAGTCCTGCCAGTCCGCCCACAGCCAGTCCTTGTCCAGTCCGGAGTCCAGATGATCCCAGGGCAGCACCTCGGACAGTTCCCGTTCCCGTTCGGTGAACCACTCCAGCGACACCGCCGCGCCGGCGAACACCTGCGTGCACGCGGCGACCCAGCGTTCGTAGGAGAAGTGCTCGCTCCACCCATCGAACCGTCCGCCGGCCCGCCAGACGGCTTCGATCACCGCGCCCACGCGCCGGTCGCCGCGCGCGAGGAGCCCCTCGATCTGGCCGGGGCGCCCGTCGTGATAGCGGTAGCCGATGTTGCGGTCCCGGCCCAGGGCGTCCCGTAACAGGCGCAGCCGGTGGTCGACGACGTCCGGTGCGGCCTGCGCGGCCCACTGGAAGGGGGTGTGCGGCTTCGGGACGAAACCGCCGATGCTCACCGTGCAGCGCACCGGCCGGCCGGCAACCTCCCGGCCCTCCCGGACGACGCGCTGCGCCATGCCCGCGATGGCCACCACGTCCTCATCGGTTTCGGTGGGAAGTCCACACATGAAGTAGAGCTTCACCTGCTGCCAGCCGGCGGCATAGGCGGTGGTGACCGTGCGGATGAGGTCCTCTTCGCTGACCATCTTGTTGATCACCCTGCGCAGCCGTTCGCTGCCGCCCTCCGGGGCGAAAGTGAGCCCGGATCGCCGGCCACCTCGCGCCAGCTCGTTGGCGAGGGTGACGTTGAACGCGTCCACCCGGGTGGAAGGCAGGGACAGGGAGGTGTTGGTGCCCTCGTACCGGTCGGCGAGGCCCTTCGCGATCGGTCCGATCTCGGTGTGATCGGCGCTGGACAGCGACAGCAAGCCGACCTCGCTGAAGCCGGTCGCCTGCAAGCTCGCCTCGACCATGTCGCCGACGGTCGTCACGGACCGCTCCCGCACCGGCCGGGTGATCATGCCGGCCTGGCAGAAACGGCAGCCGCGGGTGCAGCCGCGGAAGATCTCCACGCTGGCCCGCTCGTGCACGGTTTCGGCCAGCGGCACGAGGGGGGCCTTGGGATAGGGCCAGGCGTCCAGGTCACTGACGGTGTGCTTCGCGACCCGCCACGGCACCTGCGGATGGTTCGGGGTCACCCGATGGATCCGGCCGTCGGGCAGGTAGGCCACGTCATACAGGGACGGCACGTAAACGCCGCCATCGCGGGCCAGCCGGAGCAGCAGCTCCGATCGCCCGCCGGGGCTGCCCTCGCCCTTCCACCGGCGCAACACGTCGGTGATCTGCAGCACCGCCTGCTCCCCGTCGCCCAGCACCGCACCGTCGATGAACTCGGCCACCGGTTCGGGGTTGAAGGCGGCATGACCGCCGGCGAGCACGACCGGATGCCGTTCGTCCCGATCACCGGCGTGCAGCGGGATCCCGGCCAGGTCCAGCGCCGACAGGAGGTTCGTGTACCCCAACTCGGTGGCGAACGAGACGCCCAGGACGTCGAAGGCGGCGACCGGGCGATGGCTGTCGACGGTGAACTGCGGTACGCCGTGCTCACGCATCAGCGCCTCGAGGTCCGGCCACACGCTGTAGGTACGCTCGGCGAGGGTCCCCGGCTGCTCGTTGAGCACCTCGTAGAGGATCTGCAGGCCCTGGTTCGGCAGCCCGACCTCGTAGGCGTCGGGGTACATCAACGCCCAGCGGACATCGCAGCTGTCCCACTCCTTGACGTGAGCATTCAGCTCGCCGCCGACGTACTGGATGGGCTTGCTGACCCGGGGCAGCAGGCCCTCCAGCTGGGGGAAGACGCTCGCGACCGACATGAGGTTCAGGGTACGGGGCGCGTCGCGCCCGGAATACCGGGCGCCGGGCCGCTCAGGCCTTGCGCCCGCTGCGCACGTGCACGTTCTGCAGCAGCCCCACCGCGATCATGTTGGCGAACATGCTCGATCCACCGTAGGACACGAACGGCAGCGGCAGGCCGGTCACCGGCATGATGCCGAGCGTCATGCCGATGTTCACGAAGCTCTGGAAGGAGAACCAGGCCACCACCCCGGCGGCCAGCAGCATGCCGAACGCGTCATCGGCGGCGGCCGCGATCCTGGTCCCCCGCCAGAGCACCAGCGCGAGCAGCAGCAGGATCCCCGCCGAGCCGATGAATCCCAGCTCCTCCCCGGCCACGGTGTAGACGAAGTCGGTCTGCTGCTCGGGGACATACCCACCGTTGGTCTGGGTGCCGTGGAACAGCCCCTCCCCGGTCAGGCCGCCGGCGCCGATCGCGGTCTTCGCCTGGTTCACCTGCAGCCCGGTGGAGCTGAGCTGTTGGGTGGGGTTGGCGAACGCGGTGAGGCGGGCCTCCTGGTAGGGCTTGAGC
This sequence comes from Mycobacteriales bacterium, assembly GCA_035999615.1. Lineage (GTDB taxonomy): Bacteria > Actinomycetota > Actinomycetes > Mycobacteriales > CAJCIY01 > DASYGP01. The sequence goes on along the minus strand of DASYGP010000156.1, from coordinate 5,713 downwards.
AGGTGGAACTGGATGACCGCTCCGCCGAACAGCACCCCGGCCAGGGTCAGTCCGATGACCCAGCGCTTGGGCGCCCCGGAGACGGCGATGGCGCCCAGGATGATGAAGACCAGGACGAGCATCACCCCGAGGTCGGGCTGCAGCATGATCAACGCCATCGGTACCGCGGCCAGCGCCAGCACGAGCAGCACGTCGGTGTCCCGGGGGGCGTCCTCCCCGTCCCGTTTCTCCCCGAGCAGCATCGCCATGCCCACGACCAGCGCGACCTTCGCGAATTCCGACGGTTCCACCTGGAAACCCGCCGGGAGCACGATCCACGAGTGGGCCCCGTTGATGGTGGAGCCCAGCGGCGACAGCACCGCGATCAGCCCGAACACGGACGCGCCGTAAACGATCGGGGCGTAGGCACGCAGCGCCCGATAGTCGACCCGGGCCGCGACCGCACCGAGCACCAGCCCGATGCCGATGTTGAGGATGTCCTTTTTCAGGAACGCGGCCGGGTCCAGCCCCTTGTTGGTTTGCAGATGCCGGGTGGCGGAGTAGATCAGCAGCGCGCCCACGCCGGCGAGGCCGATCACCGCGAGTTGCAGCGCCCAGTCCAGGGACCGGACCGGGCCGCCCCGTTCCAGGACGACATCGCGGGCGGTGCTGCGCCGGCGGCGGGCCGGCGCGCTGCGCGCCGTGCCCCACGGGAGTGGATGGTCGGTCACGGCCCTCCCTGCTGCTGCGCGGCGGCGGCCGCCGCCTTGGCCTTGGCATCCTGAATGGCCTTGCGCGCGTTGCTGACGGCCACCGGGTCGGGGGCACCGCCCACGAGCGGCGCCAGCGGGGTGACCGGCACGATCCCGGTTTGCGGCGCCTTCACCTCCCCGTTCGCAGCGACCTTGGGCAACGCGGTCGGCCGGACCCCGTTCGGCCAGACCGCCGCGTGCCCGTCCAGCCCGTAGATGTCCTTGTACACGTTGGCGACGGTCTGCGCGGCCGCGATTCCGCCCTGTCCGCCGTGCTCGATCATCACCACGACCGCGTACCGCGGGGCGCTCATCGGCTGCAGCCCGACGAACCAGGCGTCGGGCTGGCCGTTCAGCGGCCCCTGGTTCGCGACGTCGGCGGTGCCGGTCTTGCCGCCCACGTCGAGCTGCTTGTCGAAGCCCGCATCTTTGGCGGTGCCTTTCGGCCCCTGCACGACCAACGTCAAGCCCTCCCGAACGGTGGTCAGTGCCTGCTTCTGGGCCGCATTGAGCACCGAACGGACCTTCGGGGTGACCAACCGATCGATGCTTCCGTCCGGCTTGATGAACGCGCGGGCCAGCTGCGGCTGCAGCAGGGTCCCCCCGTTGCCGATCGCCGCGTACGCCATCGCCTGCTGCAGCGGCGAGGCGAGGATGTTCGAGCCCTGCCCGATCGCGAACTGCACCGCGTTTCCGGCATACAGCCGGTAGCCCGTCGCGCACGCATCGGCATCCTGCGCGGCCCGCTGCGGATCAGTCTTGGCGTACTTGGTGGCGCCCGAACAAAAATCGGCCTTGTTCTGCTGCCAGTACCGGTAGAGCTTCGCCCGGTCGAACACCACCCCGCTGGACTCGCTCGGCAGGTCGATGCCGGTGGCGCTGCCGTATCCCAGTTGCTTGGCGGTACGCGCGAAGTCCTCCCGCGCTGGCCCGAGCGGGTTGGCGTCCTTCAGCCCGCCGTCGTGAACCCATTCGTAGTAGGCAAACTGATAGAAGTACGTGTCGCAGGACACCTCCAGCGCGGTGGCAGTGTCGACCGGCGCGAACGACTCTCCCTCGAAGTTCCCGAAGTCCTGGTTCCCGACCTTGTAGCTCGGCGGGCAGGGGGTCACCGTGCCGGGGGTCGCCCCGTTGATGTTGTTCGCGAGGATCGCCACGGAACTGGAACCCTTGAAGGTCGACCCGGGCGGGAACGCGGCGTCAAAGGCCCGGCTGATGAGGGGGCTGCCCGCCTCCGGGGCCTGCAGGGCGTCGAACTGCGCCTGGCTGATCCCGCCGATGAACTGGTTGGGGTCGTAGTTCGGGACACTCGCCATCGCCAGCACCGCACCGGTGTGCACGTCGACGACGACGCCCGCCGCGCTGGTCGCCAGCAGCCCCTTGCCTTGGCTTTGGGCGGTCTTGATGCCGCCGACGAGCTCTTTGGCTAACGCCTGCTGCAGGCCCGCATCCAGGTTGGTGACCAGGGTGTCGCCGGGAACCGGCTGCGTCGTCGACAACGTCCCGGTCACATCGCCGTGCGCGTTCACCGACACTTTGCGCACCGCGGGGGTGCCGCGTAGCTGACGGTCGTACTGCTTTTCCAGGCCCTGCTTGCCGACCAGCTCGGTCGGCTGGTAGCCGGCGAACGCCGGGCTCGTCAGTTCCTGCGCGGTGATCGGCTGGAGGTAGCCGAGTTCGTGGCTGGCCAGCGACTTGTCGGGGTAGATCCGCACCGGCTGTTCGGCGATCTCGACCCCGGGGAACAGTTCGGATTTCTCCACGACGACCAGCGCCCGCTGCAACGCAGCGCTGTCGGCCGGGTCGAAGTTCTTCACCGGGACGGGTTGGTAGGGCGAGCCGGTGTAGCAGGGCTGCGGCACCTTCGGCCCGCACAGCCGGATCTTCTGCGTCAGCTCGGGCAGGCTCAGGCCCACCACCGGGGCCAGCCGCCGAAGCACCGCCTTGCCGCGGTCCTTCTGCGCGGCCAGGGAGGCATTGTTGACGGTGACGACGTACTCATACCGGTTGCGGGCCAGCGCGCGCCCCTCGTCGTCCAGGATCTGCCCGCGGGGGGCGGGATCGACCAGCTCCCGGACCTGGTTGCTGGCGGCCGCCGCGCGGTAGGTCGGGCCGGACAGCACCTGCAGGTACCACAACCGGCCCAGGAGTGTCGCGACAAGAGAGAGCACTAAAACCCGCAGGATGAACACGCGCTGGCGGGCGCGGTCATTCACAGCGGGGCACCTCCGACGCAGGGAACGGGCAAACGCAGCGGTCTCCGAAGTCTACGTTCGAACCGACCCGATCGTTCCCGTCGAGCGATTCGCGGTGGGTTCCATGGGGGCATCAGACCCGGCTCGGATCAAGGCGACTGAGCAATCCCCGTAACACCGGATACACGAACGGCGTGAGCAGCACGCCATAAAGCCCGGACGCGAGTACGACGCGCAGCAGCTGACCAGTCGGCGCGTGCGGCGCCCCGATCAGTACCCCCAGCGCGGCGTACGAACCGGCGGCCAGCAGGCCGCCCGCCCCCACCACGGCCATCGGGACCAGCGGGTTGCGGTCCTCGCGACCGTCGGCGCCGGCCAGCACGCCGGCGACATAACCCGCCAGCGTCCAGACCAGCGCCAGCTGGCCGAGCGTGTGGGTGGACAGCAGGTCCCCGACCAATCCAGCCCCGAAGCCGTAGCCCATCCCCGCGGCCGGCCCCTCCAGCAGCGCGAGGCACAGCACGCTCACCAGGGTGAGGTCAGCCGGCCCCAGCGGGAGCGAAAGCCGGCTGAGCAGGGTCAGCTGCAGCAGCACCGCGGTCAGTAGCCACAGGGCCGCGACGGCCCGCCGGGGGGCCACCGTCAGCCCCCGGGAGTCGCGGGCGCCCCGGAGGGGGGTGGGGTTGGGGTGGACCCGGCCCCGGACGAGGTGCCCGGGGTCCCGGACGAGGTGGCCGGGGTCCCGGAGGAGGTGGCCGGTGCCCCGGACTGCTGCGGCGTGGGCGAGGCGGCGGCCGGGGGCGCCGTGACCGTGACGGTGACGGTCGGGCGCGGTGGCAAGGTCGCGGTCGCCGGCCGGGTCCGCGGATCTTGAATGATCACGCCGACGACGTCGAGTGCGGTGTAGTCCACAAACGGGCGGACCTGCGCGGTCAACGTCGTCTTGCCGGGGGTGGGAGCGACCGAGGTCACCGTGCCCAGCGGGACGCCCGGCGCGAACACGGTCGAGCCGAAGGTTTCCACGATGTCGCCGGCCTTGGGGCGCAGCGTCGGATCGGTGGGAGTGAACGTCTGCGGGGCCAGCCCATGTCCGTCCGCGATCCCGATCTGGGCGTCGCGTTGCAGCCGGGCGCCGATCTTCACGTTCGGGTCGATGGCCAGCGCGACCGTACAGGTGTACGGCGTGACGGTGAGCACCCTCCCGACCAGACCCTCACCGTTGATGACGGTGAGGTCTGGACGGATTCCGTCCCTGCTGCCGACATTCAACGTCGCGGCAAAATCGAAACCGGAGATGCCGCCCACGGCGACCACCCGGGCCGGCACCACCGAGAACTGGTGCGCCCCGGACAAGGTGACCAGTCCGGCGAGCTCCTTGCTTTCCCGGGTGATGTCGCCGGCTCCGCGAAGCTGGGTTTGCAGCGCGGCCACCTGCCCGCGAAGGTCGCGGACCCGCTGCCCGTCGCGGCCGGCGTGGGCGAGGTCCCCGACGAACTGGCTCACCGGGGAGAACACCGAACCCAGGCCCCGCTGCACCGGCCCGAGCAGCGTCGAGATGCCGTTCCGCACGCCGCCGAACGGGCCCCCGCGACCGGCCTTGTAGTCCAGCGTGATGAGGGTGAAGGACGTCAGTAGCAGCAGTGCGAGGACGACCCGTAACCGGGGTGAGTCGCGCATGGTGAGTCGGGCGGGCGACATGCGCCCAGCCGCGTCCTAGCGCTTGGGCTCGGAGATCAGCACCTGCTGCAGGTGTTCGAACTCCTCGACGCACTTGCCGGATCCCATCGCCACCGAGTGCAGCGGGTTGTCGGTGATGTGAATGGGCATGCCGGTCTCGTGCCGCAGCCGCTCATCCAGGCCGCGGAGCAGAGCGCCACCCCCGGTGAGCACGATGCCTCGGTCCATGATGTCGCCGGAAAGCTCGGGCGGGCACTTGTCCAACGTCGTCTTGACTGCGTCGACGATGGCGTTGACCGGCTCCTCGATGGCCTTGCGAATCTCCTCGGCGCTCACGACGATCGTTTTCGGTAGCCCGGAAACCAGGTCCCGGCCCCGAATCTCAGCGTGCGGCTCGTCCGGTGAGGGGAACGCCGAACCGATCGCCATCTTGATTTCCTCGGCGGTGCGCTCACCGAGCATCAGCGAGTATTCCTTCTTCACATACGAGATGATCGCGCTGTCCAGTTCGTCGCCGCCGGTACGGATGGACTGGCTCGTGACGATGCCACCCAAGGAGATGACCGCCACCTCGGTGGTGCCGCCACCGATGTCGACAACCATGTTGCCGGTGGGCTCGTGGACCGGCAGTCCGGCACCGATCGCCGCCGCCATCGGCTCCTCGATGATGTAGACCTTGCGCGCCCCGGCCTGGTAACCGGCGTCCTTCACCGCCCGCTGCTCCACCCCGGTGATCCCCGAGGGCACGCACACCACGATCCGGGGCTTGGCGAAGTGCCTGCGACGATGAACCTTCTGAATGAAGTAGCGCAGCATCCGCTCGGTGGTCTCAAAGTCGGCGATCACGCCGTCCTTGAGCGGCCGGATGGCCACGATGTTGCCCGGGGTGCGACCGATCATGCGTTTGGCCTCGGTGCCCACCGCGAGGATGCCGCCGGTGTTGGTGTTGATCGCGACAACGGAAGGTTCGTTGAGCACAATCCCCTTGCCGCGGACGTAGACCAGCGTGTTAGCAGTACCGAGGTCGACGGCCATGTCGCGACCGAGGAACGACAGGGTGCCTGAAGCCATGGGAACGGGAAACCTTCCGATCGGGTGTCCGGCGGGGGG
>DASYGP010000131.1:0-5845 GCA_035999615.1 Mycobacteriales bacterium | reverse complement strand
TGGCGGCGGGCCCGCGCGGGAGGCTGGCTCCGTGCGCGGGCCTGCGGCCGTGGATGCTCAAGCACACGCCACCGCTCAGGCGCGCGCCACCACTTTGGCCGCGGGGGCGGGCGCGGGCTTGCGCCAGGTCCGCCGCAGCAGGTGCACGCTGGCGAGCAAGGTCCAGAGCAGGAAGAGGAGCAGGGCGGGAACGGAATCGGTGCCGAGGAAGGCGCCGTTGATCGCGAGCGTGGCGGCCGTGACCGCGGCGCCGGCGGCCAGCCAGCGCGGCAGAGCGCGGGTGCGGAAGGCGACGATGGCGGTGGCCGCGCAGAACACGGCGAGCGGATAAAGACAGATCACGGTCGCGCCGTCGCCGATCGCGCTGATCGCGGTGTTGAGCTGAGTACCCGCGATGAGATGGGCCTTGTGCATGGCTAGCTCCGGGGCGCCGCTGCCGAGTTTGAGCACGATGCCGGTGATCCCGGCGGCGAAGGCCGTGGACACCAGCCAGCCGTCCGCTCCTTCGGCCTCGCGTAGCACGCTGCAGAGGTAGGCGATAAACGGCAAGGCGAAAGTGATGGCCGCGATGCCGGCGACCGCCCGCGGGCCGGAGAAAGACTGGTTGCCGTTGCCTGCGGCGACGGTGAGGACGATCGCGAAGACGGCGCCGCAAGCGGCTCCGAGCCGGGGAAGCGCGGACTGGTTCATGTTGTGCCTCCTGACAGTTGGTTGCGTGAGCTCCGACGCTACGAGCGGCGGCCCGGGCGCGTCTTCGGTCGCGATGGCGAAGTTCGCTCCGCCGCGCGGGGGAAATCCGGTTCCCCCCGCCGACGGATGTGCAGGCGGGCCGACCCGCTGTACCGTCGTTCATATGAGGCGTCGCGTGGAGAATTGGCTGCGTAACCCCCGGGTGCAGGGCACCGGGGACGCGGTGCTCGCCGCCTTCCTTGCGGCTACCTCCGTGCTGCCGGTCCTGGCCGTCGGCGATCTCTCCTGGGGCCATCCGAAGGCGCTGGGGGTGGCGCTGGGGCTGCTGTCCACAGTGCCGGTCGCGTGGCGGGCGCGGCGGCCGCTGACCGCCTTCGCGATCGTGCTCTTCGCGAACGGCGCCTGCATCTATGCCGCGGTCCCGAACGGGGCGGCGTTCCAGCCGTTCGTCGCGCTGACGCTGACCGCGTACTCGGTCGGCAGCCGGGCCGAGGGACGGCGGGCGCTGTGGGTGCCGCCGGTGCTGCTGCTGGCGTCGGTGCCGGTCTTCGTCGCGGCACGGCTGCACGGCCAGGACTCCGGCAACATCATCCCGTCCCTCGTCTGGCTGGTGGCGGCGTGGGCGGTCGGGCGGGTCGTCCGCAGCTGGCGGCACAAGAACGCGGCGCTGGAAGCGGCCAACCGCGAGCTCGAGGAGCAGCGGGAGTTGCAGGCGCAGGCCGCGGTGGCGGTCGAGCGGGGCCGGATCGCGCGCGAGCTGCACGACGTGGTGGCCCACAACGTGTCGATGATCGTGGTCCAGGCCGGGGCGGCGGCCCGGGTGCTGCACGGGGAACAGCCGGACGTGCGGAACGCGCTGGCGGTGATCGCGGCTTCCGGCCGGGAGACGGTCGACGAGATGCGCACGCTGCTCGGCGTGCTCCGGTCCGACGACGGGCCGGCCTCCCTCAAGCCGCAGCCGGGCCTGGCCGATCTCGAGCAGCTCGTCGGCGGGGTCCGCGAGGCGGGATTGCCGGTCACGCTCAGGATCGAGGGCGCGCCGCGGCCGCTGCCGCCGACGCTCGACCTGTCCGCCTTCAGGATCGTCCAGGAAGCCCTGACCAACACGCTCAGACACGCAGGACCCGCCCGCGCGGAGGTTACCGTCCGCTACGAGGACGGCCTTGTCACCCTGGAGATCGCGGACACCGGCCACGGCCCGGACGGCGGCCCCATCACTGGCCGGGGCACTGGCCACGGGCTGGTCGGGATGCGCGAGCGGGCGGCGATGCTGGGCGGCGAGCTCGAGGCGGCCCGGGCCGACAGCGGCGGCTTCACCGTCCGCGCGCGGCTGCCCGTGGCCACCCCGGCGTCGGCATGATCCGCGTCCTGCTCGCCGACGACCAGGCGCTGGTGCGCGGCGGGTTCCGGCTCATCCTGGAGGCCGAGCCCGATATCGAGGTGGTCGCCGAGGCGGCCGACGGGGACCAGGCGGTAGCGGCCGCGCTGGAGACCCGGCCCGACCTGGTCCTGATGGACATCCGGATGCCGGTCCTCGACGGGATCGAGGCGACCAGGCGGCTGGTCCCGCAGCTCGGCGGCACCCGCGTGGTGATGCTGACGACGTTCGACCTGGACGACTACGTGGTAGACGCGTTCCGGGCCGGCGCTTCCGGGTTCCTGCTCAAGACCGCCCCGCCGCCGCAGCTTGTCGCCGCCATCCGCACCGTCCACGCAGGCGACGGGTTGCTCGCGCCGGCGAGTACCCGCCGGCTGATCGAGCAGTTCGCCCAGCCGGCTTCTCCCGGCCCGGAGCTCCACGCGCTGACGGCCCGCGAATCCGACGTGCTGCGACTGCTCGCCCGGGGCCTGTCCAATGCCGAGATCGCCGCGCAGCTTGTCGTGGAGTCGTCGACCGTCAAGTCGCACGTGGCCAGCGTGCTGGCCAAGCTGAACCTGCGGGACCGGGTGCAGGCGGTGGTTTTCGCATACGAGAACGGCCTCGTCCGTCCGGGGGCGCACGAACCCGGCCCGTTACGTCCATCGGCTGACACGCTGGCTCGCGACGGGCCTGCCTGGCGTGGGTCCGTCGCGTCGGGTTGTCCTTTTGCGGATTCCTGTTCGTCGTGATGGTGTAAACGCCTGCGGCCCGGCCGGGGCCAAGCCACGAGGGAATGGGAGAAGCTCATGAAGTACATGATGCTGGTCTGCGTAGACGCCACCAGCTTCGCCGAGGACGAGGCGCCGGATGCCCCCGAAACCGCGGAGGTGGCGGACAGCGGTGACAGCGGCAGCTTTCCGTGGCTCGACGACGTGATTGCACGCGGCATCCGGCTGCACGGCGACCGGCTCCGGCCCGCCGACGAGGCCAAGACCGTACTGGTCCGGGACGGCGAGATCCTGGTCAGCGACGGGCCGTTCGCCGAGACCAAGGAGATCATCTGCGGGTACGACATGCTCGAGTGCGGGAGCCTCGAGGAGGCCGTCCAGGTGGCCGCCGCGCATCCGGTCGCGGCCTTCGGCAAGATCGAGGTCAGGGCCGTCTGGTCTATGTGACGCTGACCGCCGCGTGCACGGCCCGGCGCAGCGCCTGCACCGCCGTGTGGTCCCGGCCGACGTGCACGGCGTTGGTCAGCAGGACCAGCCACAGGCCGACCGCCGGATCCAGGGCCAGGCTGGTGCCGGTGAAGCCGGTGTGCGACACGGCCGTCGGCGGCCAGTGGTCGCCCAGGATGTCGAAGCCGTCGCCCGGGCAGGCCCAACCGTAGCCGCGGCGGCCGGTACCGGCGGCCTGGGTAGCCGCGGTCTGGCAGGTGGCCGCGGTGCGGCGCAGCGCCGCCGGGACCACGACGTCGTCGTCGCTGACCCACCAGGCCGCGAACCGGGCCAGGTCCGCCGCCGGGGCGAAGAGCCCGGCGTGCCCGCCGACGCCGCTCATCAGGCGGGCGTTCTCATCGTGCACCGTGCCCGTCCAGGCGGTCCCGTCGTCGCGGCGTTCGGTGGCGGCGAAGCAGTCCGGCGGGCCGTTTGGGTTGAATTCTGTGGCGTCTAGGCCGAGCGGGCCGGTCACCAGGTGCCGGACCGCGGCGTCGAGCGGTTCGCCTGCGGCCGCCGCCACCACCTCCCCGAGGGCGATGAACCCCAGGTCGGAGTAGGCGACCCGGGATCCGGGCGGCGCGTCAAGCGGGGTCTGGCAGAGGTCGCGGAGCAGTTCGGCGCGGGAGCCGCACCAGCGGTAGAAGGTGCGGCTGCCCGGCAGGCCTGAGGTGTGCGTGAGCAGGTGCGCGACCGTGACGCGGCCGTCCCGGCAGGCGGCGAAGCCCGGCAGGTAGCTAGCCACCGGGTCGCCGAGGCCGAGCTGGCCCCGGCCGGCCAGCGCGAGCGTGACCGTGGTGGTCGCCACCACCTTGGTCAGCGACGCGAGGTCGAAGATCGTGTCCGCGCGCATCGGCCGTTCGCGGATCGCGTCGGCCTGGCCGGCTGCCCAGCGGCCGAGCGTGACGGGGCCGCGGCCGGCCACCGCGACGGCGCCGGGGATGCGGTCGCTGGCGACCGCAGCGTCGAGCAGCGCGCCGATGCGGTCCAGGCCCTCAGGCACGGTCAGCGGCGCCCTGGTGCCCGGCGGCGCATTGCTGCTGGCCGGCCAGCAGGGCGGCGCCCACGGTGGCGGCGGCCAGCGGGCGGACGGCGCCGGTCAGCTCGGCGAAGCGATCCCAGATGACCGGGGCGCTGAACACCCTCCCTGCCCCGGCGACCGGCAGCGGCCCGAGGCGGCGCCGGATGGCATCGGCCAGGTCGGCCAGGTGCTCCGCGGCCCGCAGCGCGATCTTCCGCGCCCCGGCGTCCTCGGCGGCCAGCGCGGTGACCGCCGGGGCCAGGGCGGTGAGCCGGTCGCGTTCGGCCGGGTGGGTGCAGACCTCGGCGATCAGGGCGTCCAGGCCCTGGCTGGTGGCCTGGATGACGGCCCGGTGGATCCGCTCGGAGCCGCCGCTCATGCCGTCTTCCCAGCGCAGTGCGGCGCGGACGGCGGCGCGGCCGATCCAGTAGGCGCCGCCCTCGTCGCCGAGCAGGAACCCGTGGCCGCCCGCCCGGGCCGAACTCTCCCCGTTCCAGCCGGACGCCATCGAGCCGGTACCGGCGATGACGACCACGCCCGGGCCGCCGAGGAAGGCGCCGGCCCTGGCGCTGTCCGCGTCGCCGGTGACGTGCACCGGGCAGCCGGTTTGCCGGGTCAGCGCCTCGCTGAGGTCGCGGGCCTGGCCGGGCAGGCGAACCCCCGGCATGCCGACGCCTGCGGCGGTCGCGTCCGCGGCCTTGATGATCTGGCTCAGGTGCGCCGCGAAGCCGTCGGTGAGCAGCGCGTTCATGGGCGGCCCGTCCGGGCGGCGGGTGACCGTGCCGTTCTGGAGGAGGATGACGCGGGTGCCGCTGCCGCCGGCGTCGATACCGAGGATCCGGCCGGGCAGGTGGCCGGCGACGTGGCGCAGGGTGCTGTTCCCCGTGGTGACGGCGGGGCCTGGCGGGCTCATCCACTCACCCTAGAGGCCATCGGTATTCGCGTTGCATAAGCGTGCGGTGATGTTTCCAGCCCGGAAAGATCGTGGTTGATCCGGGTTACGTGGTCGATCCGGTGCACGATAGTCCCCCAAATCAACCGCATAGCCCGAATCCACCACGTAGAAATTCCAGGTATCGAATAAATATGCGCTTCGGAGACATTAGCTGGGACCGATGAGCTTAGTGGGGCATAGCTGGCGAGGCAGCCGACGCGCGATGGTGACGGGGAGGCCGGCGGGCTGGGTGAGCTGTTGCCCGGGCGGGGGTTTTCGTAAAGTCGGTACATGGGAGCGCAGCGGACGGTGAGGGAGACCTGGCGGCGGCACATCGTGGGGTTGCTCGATCAGGTACTGGAACGGAACGACGCGGTCATCAACGACGTGGCCGCCGCGATCACCACGACGATCCTGGCCGGGCGGCATGTCTACGCGTTCGGCGCCGGTCATTCGCTGGCCCTGGTCAGCGAGATGCACCGGCGGGCCGGGAGCCTGAAGGCGGTGCGGCCGCTGTGGAACGCCGAACTCACCTCGCGGACCGACGCGGAAGCCGCCGGGAGGCTGGAGAACCAGGCCGGCTACTACAAGGAGCTCACCGGAGGGCTGGACTGGGGGCCGGGCGA
>DASYGP010000042.1:0-5137 GCA_035999615.1 Mycobacteriales bacterium | reverse complement strand
TAGCAGCGTGTCGACACTGTCCTTCTTCGCCGCCTCGACGAATCCGCAGGTGTTGACCAGCACCGCGTCGGCGTCCTGCTCATCCTCGACGATCGTGTAGCCGTCCGCGACGAGCCGAGCGGCCAGCTCCTCGGAGTCGACGTCATTGCGGGCGCAGCCGAGAGTGACGAGGGCAACCTTCGGCGAGGCGGCGGACGTGGGGGGCACCCGGTCAGTCTACGGGCGGTTCGAGCGCATCCCGCCTCCCGGCGACCGGCCCGGAGCACGCCGCTCGGATCAGGCGGATCGGATCAGGCAGATCGGAGCAGCCGGATCGGAGCACGCGGCCATGCCTCAGCCGGGCTGGCCCGACCCGCTTGCATCGAAGGCCACCTTGGACACCTGGCTGGCGTCGACCGGAGGGGTGCCCACCGACCGACCGTTGACGGTGAGATCCACCGCCGGCCCGAAGCCGAAGATGAACGCCAACCGTTGGGCGGCGTGAAACGGCCGGGACTCCCCCGGCTGCACGATGCCCTGAAACACCAACCGGCCGGTCTCGTCGACCACGTGGACCCAGGAGGCCTGATCGTGCACCTTGACCACGACATTGACCCCGGCGAAGGCCACCGTCGGCCCACCGGCCGGCGCCGAGGACTGCGGCGCGGGGGGCGCGGATGTCGCCGGGGCGGTCGTCGGCGCCACCGGGCCGTTCGGGGTTCCCCCGCTCACCGTGAGGTTCTTGCTCGAGGTCGGGCTCAGGAGGGACACCGCAGCAATCACCACGACGACGGCGGCGGCCGCGATGGCGGCGAGCAGCCAGCTGGGGTTGCGCCGTTCACTCAGCCCGCGCAGCGCCCGCTGGTCGGGTTCGCTTTGCGCCCCGGAAGCGAGCGGCAGGACTGTCGCGGCCCCGCTGAGTTCGTCGTACCGTTCAAGAAACAGGTTGGGGGGCTGACCGAGCACGCCCGCAATCGAGCGTAGATGTCCTCGCGCGTAAACGTCCCCACCGCAGGGCGCGAACCGACCGGCCTCGATCGCGGTAATGACACTTGCCCTGATCTTGGTGACGGACGCGACCTCGGCCACGCTGCGGCCGGATCCCTCTCGGGCGGCCGCTACGGCGGCGCCCAACTGCCGGGCCAGCTCGTCGGCGGACGGCGACGTGTCCGGGGGGACAGCACCTGCGCCGGCAGCGGCGGAACCGCCGCCGACACCGCGGGGGGGCGTGCCGGCAGGCATCGAGCAACCCTTCGAGGTAAGGAAAAACGGACAGCCGTCAGTCTAGGCCGCACGGCGGCGTGTCGACAAAGCTCCACGCGGCGATAGGTTGTCGGCTTCCGCGGGGCGGCTGCTGGCTCGGGCTTACCCCGCGCGCAGGGTGAACAACAGCCCGTCCAGCTCCTCCGGGCGCACCAGCACGTCCCGCGCCTTGGAGCCTTCCGTCGGCCCCACGACGCCGCGCGATTCCATCAGGTCCATCAGCCGGCCGGCCTTGGCGAAACCCACCCGCAGCTTGCGCTGCAGCATCGAGGTGGAGCCGAACTGCGTCGAGACCACCAGCTCCACCGCTTGGACCAGCAGATCAAGGTCGTCGCCGATGTCGTCCTCGACCTCCTTACGGGCCGGCCCTTCGGCCAGCACCTCCGGCAGGTATTCGGCGTCCCGCTGCGTCAGGCAGTGCGCGACAACGGCCTCGATTTCGTTCTCGCTGACCAGCGCGCCCTGCACGCGGACCGGCTTGGAGGCGCCCATCGGCAGGAACAGCCCGTCGCCCAGCCCGATCAGTTTCTCGGCGCCGGGCTGGTCGAGAATCACCCGGCTGTCGGCCAGGCTGGAGGTGGCGAACGCCAGACGGCTGGGCACGTTGGCCTTGATCAGACCCGTGACGACATCCACCGAGGGGCGCTGGGTGGCCAGCACGAGGTGGATCCCGGCTGCCCGGGCCAGCTGGGTGATCCGCACGATGGCGTCTTCCACGTCCCGCGGCGCGACCATCATCAGATCGGCCAGCTCATCGACGATGACGAGCAGGTACGGGTAGGGCCGGTAGATCCGTTCGCTGCCCGGTGGCGCGCTGATTTCCCCGGAGCGCACCTTGCGGTTGAAGTCATCCACGTGCCGCACCCCGGAGGCGGCCAGGTCCTCATAGCGCGCGTCCATCTCCCGGACCACCCATTGCAGCGCCTCGGCGGCCTTCTTCGGGCTGGTGATGATCGGGGTGATCAGGTGCGGCACGCCCTGGTAGGCGGTGAGTTCCACCCGCTTCGGGTCGATCAGGATCATCCGCACCTCATCCGGGGTGGTCCGGACGAGAATCGAGGTGATCAGGCTGTTCATGCAGGTCGACTTGCCCGATCCGGTGGCGCCGGCGACCAGGATGTGCGGCATCCGCGCGAGGTTGGCCATGATGTAGCCGCCCTCGATGTCCTTACCCAAGGCCACCAGCAGCGGCGCGTGGTTGCTCACCGCTACCGGGGCCCGCAGTACGTCCCCCAGGCTCACGATCTCCCGGTCTGCGTTGGGGATTTCGATCCCGATCGCCGACTTTCCCGGGATCGGGGAGAGGATCCGCACGTCGGCGCTGGCGACCGCGTAGGAGATGTTCCGGGTCAGCGCGGTGATCTTCTCGACCTTGACCGCCGGCCCGACCTCCACCTCATAGCGGGTGACGGTGGGGCCGCGGGTGAAACCGGTGACCCGCGCATCCACCTCGAACTCGACGAACACCTGCGTCAAGGAGGCGATCACGTCGTCGTTGACCTTGGTACGGGTCTTCGGCGGGCTGCCGCGCCCGAGCAGGTTCGCATCCGGCAGGGTGTAGCCGGCGCCGGTCCCCAGCTGGAGTTGCTCGGCCCGGGACGGCACCGGCCGCGGGTTCGGGGCGCTCGCCGGGTCGGGGAGGGTGAGAGTGGCGGTCGGCCCGGACAGATCGATCACCGCCGTGATGGGCTCCGGGTCGGGCGCCAGGTCCACGTGTTGACCGGGGCTGACGTCGTAGACCGGCGGTGGTGGCTCGGTGACACCCGGGGTCAGCCGCCGCCGCCGGCCACGACGGCCCGGCCCGGAAGCGCCGTCCAGCAGCCCCAGGCCGGCGTCGTCGTCGGCTCCGGCTGTGGCGTCAGCGGACGCCCGACCCGAGAACCGGCCCACCAGCCGGTGCAGCGCCGCGGGTATCGCGCGTACGGGCGTCCCGGTGAGCACCAGCACCCCGAAACCGGTCAGCAGCATCAGCAGCGGGGCAGCCAGGTAGACGGTCAGCGCGCTGGACAGCGGGCTGGCGGCGAGGAACCCCACCAGGCCGCCGGCGGCGCGCATCGCCTGCGCTCCTCGGGAGGGGTCCGGCGAGCCGTGTGCCACATGCAGCAGGCCCACGACCCCGACGCCGGTGGCGAGCCCACCCACGATCATCCGGCCGCGGCGCTCGGGGTCGGCGGCGTGCCGCAGCAGCCGCCAGCCGCCGATCAGCAGCAGCACCGGTATCAGGGCGGCGGCGCTGCCGACCGCACCGCGGACGACCGCGGCCACCAGCACGCCGGCCGGGCCGCCGGCGTGCCACCAGATCGAGACGGCGACCACCAGGGCGGCGCCGAACGCGGCCAGCCCGGCACCGTCTCGTCGGTGGGCCGCGTCCAGGTCGCGGGCTCCATGACCGACCGCGCGGACCACCCCGCCCACGATGCGGGCGGCGAGGAGCCATACCCCGCGCAGCAGCCGGTAGAGCGCCCGCACCAGTCGGGCCGGGACCCCGGGCCCGGGTTGGCTGCGGCGGGGAGCCCGGCGGCGCGCCCCGCGGGCACCGGCAGCTGATCCAGAGGCGCGTGCGCCGCCCCGGCTGGCCGACGCGGCGCGCCCACCGGCGGCCGGCCGGCGGCTCGCCGCGGGCCGGGACGTGCCTGGGGAGGCGTTGGCGCCGCTCTGCCCGGCGCGCGTGCGGCCGCTGGTCTTGCCGCCGGCGCTGGTCTTGCCGCCGGTGCTGCCGGTCGACCGGGTACCTCCGGCGCTCGAGCGGGCCGGGCTACGGGTCGCCATGCGCGGAACGCTACCGCCCCAGCCGCCTCCTCAGCCTCATCCACCCCAGCCGTGTCGGGGGCGGCGCGGGCCGGTCGGTGCGGCGGGCGGGTGGCGCGGCTAGGACGCAGGGCGATCAGCCCTCGAGCCGAATCAGACCTCGAGCACCACGGGGACGATCATCGGCCGGCGCCGATAGGTGTCGCTCATCCAGCGTCCGACGGCCCGACGGACGCGCTGCCGTAACGCGGCCCCGTCGGTGACCCCCTCGGCCAAGGCCGCCTCGATCGCTTCGGTGGCCAGCCGTTGCGCCTCCGCGAAGGCGCCTGGCTCATCCGACACGCCCCGGGAGTAGATCTCGGGACCGCCGACGATCTTGCCAGCCGCGGCGTCGACCACCACGGTGATCGTCAACACACCCTCCTCGCCCAGGATGCGCCGATCCTTCAACGAGGCCTCACCGACATCGCCGACGGCCAGGCCGTCCACGTAGACGTATCCGCAGTCGACCTTCCCCGAGATCCGGGCGAGCCCGTCGATCAGGTCGACGACGACGCCGTCCTCGGCGATCACCACCCGCTCCGGCGCGAGCCCGGTCAGCGCGGCGAGCCGGGCGTGCGCCCGCAGGTGTCGCCACTCCCCATGGACCGGCATCAGGTTGGACGGGCGTACGGCGTTCAGGACATAGAGCAGCTCCCCGGCGGGGGCGTGGCCGGAAACGTGCACCATCGCGGTGGACTTGTGCACCACCACCGCGCCCAGCCGGGTCAGCCCGTTGATCACCCGGAAGACCGCGTTCTCGTTGCCGGGGATCAGCGAGCTGGCCAGCACGATCGTGTCCCCCCGCTCGATCCGGATCCGGTGATCACGGGTGGCCATCCGGGACAGCGCCGACATCGGCTCGCCCTGGCTGCCGGTCGAGACCAGCACCACCTTGTCTTCCGGCAGGTGCTCGAGGTCGGCAAGATCCACCATTAGACCCCCCGGCACGCGCAGGTAGCCCAGATCCCGGGCCACCCCCATGTTGCGCACCATCGAGCGCCCCACGAAGGCCACATGCCGGCCGTGGGTCTGCGCGGCGTCCAGCACCTGCTGGACCCGGTGGACGTGGCTGGAGAAGCAGGCGGTGATGATGCGCTTGCGGGCC
>DASYGP010000111.1:0-3265 GCA_035999615.1 Mycobacteriales bacterium | reverse complement strand
ATCCGCTGGCGTACCCGTGCCAATGGGGTGACGTGGTCGGCTGCGCCGTGGCGCAGATGGGTGAGATGCAACGATGAAGTGCTCACGTGGTGCTCCCGCTGAAGGGGATAGGTGCGTACGCCTGTGCTAACACCGTGGGCCAGCTGAAACTGCCCGCGGCTGCACCGCGCACCCTCAGCACCGTGCGGCTCCTGCGGCTGTCCGCCGCGGCTTTCGTGGTGCTCGCGGCCGAGCCTTCCTTCGTGCTGATCGACACCGCGGTCGTCGGTCACCTCGGCGCCGTACCCCTCGGTGCGCTGGGCATCGGCGGGACATTGCTCTCCTTGGTCGCCATGATCGGTGCGTTCCTCGACTACGGCACCACGGGCCGGGCCGCCCGGTGGTTCGGTGCCGGTCAGCGTGACCGGGCCGTCGACGAAGGCGTAACCGCCTCGGTCCTGGCGTTGGCGTTGGGCGTGATGGCGATCGGCGCCGGCGAACTTTTCGCCGGTCCGCTGATTCGCCTGCTGGCGGGAGGGCCGAACGCGGTCAGCGCTGCTGCCGAGGCATGGTTTCGGGTCGCTGTCCTCGGCGTGCCAGGCATTCTGCTTGTTCTCGCCGGCAATGGCTGGATGCGGGGGGTGCAGGACACCCGCCGGCCCGTCCGGATTGTGGTGCTGGCCAACGTCCTCTCGGCTGCCGCCTCGCCGATCCTTGTTTACCCCCTCGGGCTGGGCCTGCGCGGATCGGCGATCGCCAATGTGGGCGCGCAGGTCGTCGCGGGGGTGCTCTTTGTCCGGGCGGTGCGGGCCGAACGTCGGCCCTGGAAGCCGCGGTGGTCGGTGCTCCGCGGGCAGCTGACCGCAGGTCGAGACCTGCTGCTGCGCGAGGCAGGCTTCCAGGCCGCGTTCCTCACGGCGGCCGCTGTCGCCGCCCGGATGGGGACGGCACAACTGGCTGCTCACCAGATCGGGCTGCAGCTGTGGGTATTTACCGCGCTGCTGCTGGACTCCTTCGCAATCGCGGCGCAGTCCCTGGTCGGCGCGGCCCTCGGGGGAGGCGATGCGCGGGAGGCGCGACGCACGGCCTGGCAGGTGGCGCGCTACGGCTTGATCGCGGGAATCGTGTTCAGTGCGCTACTGGGCGCCGGCTGGTGGCTGATCCCGGCCGCTTTCACGTCGTCCTCCTCGGTGCAGCACCAGGCGCATCTGTTGTGGCCATTCTTCATCGCGCTGCAGCCCGCGGCGGGGGTGGTGTTCGCGTTGGATGGCGTCCTGATCGGCGCCGGGGACGTGGGTTTCCTCCGAACGGTCACTTTGATTTCCGGCGTGGGGATATTCGTCCCAATCACGATCGCGGCCCTTCATTGGCACTGGGGCATCGGGGGTGTCTGGGCCGGTCTGACTGCCTTCATCGTGGCTCGCCTGATCGGCATGCTGGTTCGGACCGCGCGAGGGCGCTGGGCCGTCATCGGGGTGGCTACGTAGCGCGATCCGCTGCCGTCGCCCGGTTCGCAAATAGCCCGATTCGCTGTGGCCGCTCGGAGCGCGGTGGCGTGATCCGCTGCGCCCGGCGTGCGTTCGTCCAATCCTCTGTGGCGGACCGGCGCGGTCGTCCAGTCCCCTATGACCGACCGGCGCGCAGTGGTCAGATCCGCTGTGGTCGACCGGCGCCAATCCGCTGCAGACGCCCGCTGCAAGAAAGGTGCCTAAGCGCCGGTGGATAACCAGGATTCCGTCGGTTTTCTGTCGGAGGTGCGGTCTAGCTTCACGAACATGAGTTCGAGATCTGATGATCGTGCGGCGGGGCGCGGCGACCCTGATCCGGTCCCGGCCGACTCGGTTCCGGTGGACCCCACCCCGCCCGGCCCGGTCCCGGCGGTCCCGGCCGACCCGGCCGACCCGGGCCCGGATCAGACCGGCCCGGTGGAGCCGGCCGGCGCTGACGGCGATGGTGACGGGCTGGTGGGGGAGTACTGGGTGGATTCGGTGACCGGGGAGGTGTTGGTGCTCGACTCGGTCCGGGATCCGGAGACCGGGTGGGTGTTGTTGCCGGGCACGCTGGCCGGGTTGGGTGCCGAGCCGGGGGGCCGGGGGTTGTCGGCGTTGCTGTCGATGGACCCGGACGGGCTGTCGGCCGGCTCGCTGCGGGAGTTGTTGGTGTTGTTGGAGGGGCAGTTCGGCTGGTTGGAGAGCCGCCGGCTGGCGGTGATCGCGGCGTTGGACCGGGCCACCGGCGGCGGGCGGTGCACGGCGGAGGATGAGGTGCAGGCGGGCTGTCTGGGCGCCGATCCGGCGGCGGTGCGGGCGGCGGCGGGCGACCGGTTGGCTGATGAGTTGCGGGCCGGCTGCGCGTTGGGCCGGGGGGAGGCGCGGCGCCGGGTCCGGGCGGCGCGGCTGCTCGGGCCGGGTGGGGTGTTGCCGGCGACCGGGCAGGCGTTGGCTGATGGCCGGATTTCGATGGCGCATGCGCACGGTCTGGTCGGGGTGTTGGGGGAGTTGCCGGCGCGGGCGGCGGGCTGGGCGGAGCGGGCGGTGTTGGCCGATCCGCGGGCGATCAGCCCGTGGCAGTGCCGGCGGGCGGCGGGGCTGCTCGCCGCCCGGGCCTGCCCGGAGCGGGCCGAGCAGCAGGCCGGGGCCGCAGCGGGCCGGCGGAGTTTGCGGTGTTGGCGGGAAGGCAGCGGCGGGGGGCAGTTGTACGCCCAGTTGCCGGACGCGGACTGGGTGATGGTGGATACCGCGTTGAGCGCGTTGGCGGGCCCGTTCACGGCCGCTGACGGGCGGCCGTTGGATACGCGGCGGGCGGATGCGCTGGTCTGGTTGTGCGCGGGCTGGCTCGATAGCGGCCGGCTACCGGCCGACGGCGGGATCCGGCCGCACCTGTCGGTGCAGATCCCGCTGGCCAGTTTGACCCGGGGCCGGTGGCCGGCCGGCTGGCCCCCCGGCCACCCACCAGGCATCCCGCCCGGCGTCCCGCCGGGGAGCAGCACGAGCACCACGAGAAGTAGCCCCCGGACCAGCGGCAGGTCTGTGGGCGCGGCCTGTGGCGGCGCCGATGATCACGACGGTCCGGAAGGGGACGGCGAGGAGTGGTGGCCGGGTCCGGGGTGGGCGCCGGCGCTGCTGGGCGGGGAACCGGTGGACGCGGCGACGTTCGCCCGGCTGGCCTGTGATTGCACGTTGAGCCGGCTGGTGTTCGAGCCGGTGTCCGGGGCGGTGCTGGACCGGGGCCGGGAGTCCCGGCTGGTCGGGGGCCGGCTGCGGGCCCGGCTGCTGGCCCGGGACCG
>DASYGP010000092.1:0-56016 GCA_035999615.1 Mycobacteriales bacterium | reverse complement strand
GCTCGTTCGGCCGCTGCACAACACCGGCGGGCGGAACGTGCACGGCCGGGTCACCGCTCGGCACCAGGGCGGCGGGCACAAGCGCGCCTACCGGCTGATCGACTTCCGTCGGAACGATAAGGACGGCGTGCCGGCGAAGGTTGCGCACATCGAGTACGACCCCAACCGGACTGCCCGGATCGCCTTGCTGCATTACGCGGACGGCGAGAAGCGCTACATCCTGGCGCCGACGCGGATCAGTCAGGGAGACCGGGTTGAGGCCGGTCCGAGCGCCGACATCAAGCCTGGCAACAACCTGCCGCTGCGCAACATCCCCACCGGTACCGTCCTGCACGCCATCGAGCTGCGTCCGGGTGGGGGCGCGAAGATCGCCCGGAGTGCTGGTTCGAGCGTGCAACTGGTCGCCAAGGACGGTCCGTACGCGCAGCTGCGCATGCCGTCCGGCGAAATCCGCAACGTTGACGTCCGGTGCCGGGCCACGATCGGTGAGGTCGGGAACGCCGAGCAGTCGAACATCAACTGGGGCAAGGCCGGCCGGATGCGGTGGAAGGGCAAGCGCCCGACCGTCCGCGGTGTCGCCATGAACCCGGTCGACCATCCCCACGGTGGTGGTGAAGGTAAGACCTCTGGAGGTCGCCACCCCGTCAACCCCAAGGGCAAGCCTGAGGGCAGAACCCGTCGGCGCAAGCCGTCGGACGCACTCATCGTCCGTCGTCGCCGTACCGGCAAGAAGCGCTGAGGTCACTGATGCCACGCAGTCTGAAAAAGGGTCCCTTCGTCGACGATCACCTGCTCAAAAAGGTGGACGTGCAGAACGAGAAGGGCACGAAGAACGTCATCAAGACCTGGAGCCGGCGCTCCACGGTCATTCCCGACATGCTCGGACACACGATCGCGGTGCACGACGGCCGCAAGCACATCCCGGTGTTCGTGACCGAGGGGATGGTCGGCCACAAGCTGGGCGAGTTCGCGGCCACCCGTACCTTCCGGGGGCACATCAAGGACGATCGGAGGGCACGTCGTGGCTGACACGAGCACCGGTCTTCCGGACGCGGGACCCATCCAGGCCCGGGCCTCATTGCGGTATGTGCGCATCACCCCGATGAAAGCCCGTCGGATGGTCGACATGGTGCGCGGCCTGCCGGTCGAGGAAGCCCTCACCATTTTGAAGTTCGCCCCGCAGGCTGCGGCGGAGGACATTTACAAGGTCGTGGCGTCCGCCGCGGCGAACGCCACCCACAACGAACAGTTGCCGCGCGATGGCCTGGTCGTCACCGAAGCGTTCGTCGATGAAGGACCCACCGCCAAGCGCTTCCGCCCACGCGCGCAGGGCCGGGCTTACCGGATCCGTAAGCGCACCAGCCACATCACGGTCGTCGTCGAAAGCCGGCCGACCGCTTCGAATGGAGGGACCCGCTAGTGGGCCAGAAGGTCAACCCGCACGGGTTCCGGCTCGGAATCACCACCGACTTCACATCCCGGTGGTATGCCGACAAGAACTACGCGGAATATGTCGGCGAAGACGTCAAGATTCGTAAACTCATGTCCAAGGGGATGGAGCGGGCCGGAATCTCCAAGGTGGAGATCGAACGCACCCGCGACCGGGTTCGGGTCGACATCCACACCGCACGGCCCGGGATTGTCATTGGCCGTCGCGGCGCGGAGGCGGACCGCATCCGGGGTGACCTCGAGAAGCTCACCAGCAAGCAGGTGCAGCTGAACATCCTCGAGGTGAAGAACCCCGAGTCGGACGCCCAGCTCGTCGCCCAGGGGGTGGCGGAACAGCTCACCAACCGGGTCAGTTTCCGGCGCGCGATGCGCAAGTCGATCCAGTCGGCGATGAAATCCCCGCAGGTGAAGGGGATCCGGGTGCAGGTATCCGGACGCTTGGGCGGCGCGGAGATGAGCCGAAGCGAGTTCTACCGCGAGGGTCGCGTACCGCTGCACACGCTGCGGGCGGACATCGACTATGGCCTGTACGAGGCTCGCACCACGTTCGGCCGCATCGGTGTGAAGGTGTGGATCTACAAGGGGGACATCGTCCAGTCCCGCGCCGAGCGGGAGGCGGCGGAGCAGGCACTGCGCGCCGCCCAGCGCAGCCGGCCCACCCGACGCGGTCCTCGTTCCGGTTCGACCGGGACGACCGCCGCCGGCACCGAGGCGGGCCGTGAGGCACTGTCGCCGGGCGCACCGCCGTCGCCGGGCGCACCGCCCGCGCCGGTCGAGACCCCAGCGGTCGAGACCCCAGCGGTCGTGACACCGCCCGTCGACGCGCCAGCCGCGCCGAAGCCGGCGGAGACCGTCGCTGCCCAGACCCCCGAGATCGGCGCGGAGCACGTCGCACTCACCGAGAACCCGGAGCAGGCGCAGGCACCAGGCGCGGCGCCGGTCGAGACCCCGGCGCCGGCGCCGAGTGAAGGAACGGAGGGCTGACCATGCTGATTCCCCGCAAGGTCAAGCACCGCAAGCAGCACCACCCGAGTCGTTCGGGATTCTCCAAAGGTGGCAATGAGATTGCCTTCGGCGATTTTGGGATTCAGGCGTTGACGCCGGCCTATGTCACGAACCGGCAAATCGAGTCGGCGCGTATCGCGATGACCCGCCACATTCGTCGCGGCGGCAAGGTGTGGATCAACATTTACCCCGACCGGCCGATCACCAAGAAGCCCGCCGAGACCCGGATGGGTTCGGGTAAGGGCTCCCCCGAGTGGTGGGTCGCCAACGTCAAGCCCGGCCGGATCATGTTCGAACTGGCGGGGGTTTCCGAAGACATCGCGCGCGAGGCAATGCGGCGCGCGATGCACAAGCTGCCGATGAAGTGCAAATTTGTTCGCCGGGAAGGTGACTGATGCCGAACACCCGTGCCGTCGAGGTTCGTGACCTCGGCGACGAGGAACTGCTCGGGCGCCTGAAGGAGGCCAAGGAGGAGCTGTTCAACCTTCGCTTCCAGGTCGCCACCGGACAGCTGGACAACAACCGTCGGCTGCAGACCGTCCGCAAGGACATCGCCCGGATTTACACCGTGATGCGGGAGCGCGAGCTCGGCATCACCTACTCGCCTACGAGTAGCCCCAGCCAGGAAGTGACCGCATGACCAGCGAGACAGCGACCCCCACCGGGACCGCCGATACCGACGATCGTCATTTCCGTAAGATCCGTGAGGGTCTCGTGGTCAGCGACAAGATGGACAAGACGGTCGTGGTCGCGGTGGAGAACCGGGTCCGGCATCCCCGTTACGCCAAGACCATGCGGCGTACCAACCGGCTCAAGGCGCACGACGAGGCCAACGCCTGTGGCGTCGGTGACCGGGTGCTGTTGATGGAGACCCGTCCGTTGTCGGCCACGAAGCGCTGGCGGGTTGTTCAGGTGCTGGAGAAGGCGAAGTAGTCCTGGGTGCGCTGCTCTTCCGAGCAGCTAACCCACCCGCAAACCGGACGCGCAAACGCGCGCCCCGCAGGAGGAGACAGACGTGATCCAGCAGGAGTCGCGGCTACGGGCCGCCGACAACACGGGTGCCAAGGAGTTGCTGTGCATCCGCGTGCTCGGCGGTTCCGGTCGCCGCTACGCCAGCATCGGCGACGTCATTGTGTGCAGCGTTAAGGACGCCATTCCCGGCGCCGGCGTCAAGCGCGGAGACGTGGTGAAGGCGGTGGTGGTGCGCGTCACGAAGGAAAAGCGCCGTCCGGACGGCTCCTACATTCGTTTCGATGAGAACGCGGCTGTCCTGATCAAGGACGGCGGCGATCCCCGCGGCACCCGGATCTTCGGGCCGGTGGGCCGCGAGCTGCGGGAGAAGAAGTTCATGAAGATCATTTCGTTGGCCCCGGAGGTGCTGTGAGCATGCACGTCAAGAAGGGCGACACCGTCAAGGTTCTCTCCGGCAAGGACCGCGGGCTACAGGGAAAGATCATCACGTCGTTCCCCGACCGCGAGAAGGTCTTGGTGGAGGGCGTCAATCGGATCAAGCGCCACACCAAGGTGACCCAGACCAGCCGGGGCGCGCAGACCGGCGGCATCGTCACCCAAGAGGCACCGGTGCACGTCAGCAACGTGCAGCTGGTCTGCCCCGAGTGCGGGAAGCCTTCACGCACCGGGCACCGAAAGGACGACGCGGGCCGCTCGGTTCGCGTTTGCAAGCGCTGCGGCAAGGACGTCTGAGATGAGTACCAGCACTGTGCAGGCCCCGGCCATTCCTCGGCTGAAATCGCGTTACCGCGAGCAGATCGCGCCGTCGCTGCGTGAGCAGTTCAGCTACGGCAACGTCATGCAGATCCCGGCGGTGACCAAGGTCGTGGTCAACATGGGCGTGGGGGAAGCCGCCCGCGACGCCAAGCTCATCGACGGGGCGCTGCGTGACCTGACCGCGATCACCGGCCAGAAGCCGCAGCTTCGGCGCGCAACCGTGTCCATCGCGCAGTTCAAGCTGCGCGAGGGTCAGCCGATCGGAGCGAAGGTCACCTTGCGTGGTGACCGGATGTGGGAGTTCCTGGACCGGCTGGTCACGATTGCGCTCCCGCGGATCCGTGACTTTCGCGGCCTGTCGCCCAAGCAGTTCGACGGCAAGGGCAACTACACGTTCGGTGTGACCGAGCAGTCGGTCTTCCACGAGATCGATGTCGACCGCATCGACCGCGTCCGCGGCATGGACATCACGGTGGTCACAACCGCCGCCAACGACGACGAGGGGCGGGCCCTTTTGCGTGCCTTGGGCTTCCCGTTCAAGGAGAGCTGAGACATGGCGAAGACCGCGCTGAAGAACAAGGCTGCCGGCAAGCAGAAGTTCGCTGTCCGCGGCTATACCCGCTGCCAACGCTGCGGTCGCCCGCGTGCGGTGTATCGCACGTTCGGTTTGTGCCGGATCTGTTTCCGGGAGATGGCACACGCCGGCGAGCTGCCCGGCATCAAAAAGTCCAGCTGGTAAGCCAGCCCCTAGCTCGTCCGCTCTTCGTCGTAGGCCTCCGCCCCCCGGGCGGCGGGAACCCCGGCGGGAAAGGCCCGAAGGCCACCTAGATGACCATGACCGACCCGATCGCAGACATGTTGACCCGGTTGCGGAACGCGAATCACGCGTACCACGACCAGGTCGTCATGCCGTCCAGCAAGATCAAGACACACATTGCCCAGATCCTGCAACAAGAGGGCTACATCGCCGGCTGGCGCGTGCAGGACACCGAGGCCGCGTCCGGTAAGGGCAAGCAGCTCATCGTGGAGCTGAAGTACGGGCCCAATCGTGAGCGGACCATCGCCGGCGTCAAGCGCATCTCCAAGCCTGGCCTGCGTGTGTACGCCAAGGCCGACCATCTGCCGAAGGTTCTCGGCGGACTCGGTGTGGCGATCATTTCCACCAGCACCGGCCTGCTGACTGACAAGCAGGCCGCCAAGAAGGGCGTGGGCGGAGAAGTCCTCGCCTTCGTCTACTAGGAGGCTGACATGTCCCGTATCGGTCGCCTCCCCATCCCGGTGCCCAGCGGCGTCGAGGTCACCCTCGATGGCCGTCACGTCACCGTGAAGGGCCCCAAGGGCACCCTTTCGCATACCGTCCCCGAACCCATCGCGGTTCAGCGCGACGACGATGGCACGCTGCGCGTCACCCGGCCGAACGACGAACGGATGTCGCGCGCGCTGCACGGCCTGACGCGTTCGTTGGTGGCCAACATGGTCACCGGCGTGACCAACGGTTACGAGAAGGCGATGGAGATCCAGGGGGTCGGTTACCGGGTGCAGGCCAAGGGCGGCGATCTGGAATTCGCCCTCGGCTTCAGCCACTCGGTGCCGGTCAGCGCTCCTGCCGGCATCAGCTTCGAGGTGAGCAGCCCGACCCGTTTCACGGTGCGGGGCATCGACAAGCAGTTGGTCGGCGAGGTCGCCGCCAACATCCGCAAGCTACGCAAGCCCGACCCGTACAAGGGCAAGGGTGTCCGCTACGCCGGCGAGGTCGTGCGCCGCAAGGTTGGGAAGACGGGTAAGTAAGCATGGATGTCTCCGCTAAGCGCCGCGTCGGCAAGTCTCGTCGACACTTTCGGCTGCGCAAGAAGATCACCGGCACGGCCCTTCGTCCCCGGCTGGTCGTGCACCGGTCCGCCCGGCACATCCACGTCCAGGTGGTGGATGACACCGCGGGCCGTACCCTGATCTCGGCGTCGACCCTGGATCCCTCCATCCGGGTGGGGGTCGAGGGCGACAAGAAGGCCAAGGCCGCGCTGGTCGGCACGCTCGTCGCCGACCGGGCCAAGGCCGCCGGCATCGACCGGGTGGTGTTCGACCGGGGCGGCAACGCCTACGCCGGCCGGATCGCTGCCCTCGCCGATGCCGCCCGCGCGGGGGGGCTTGAGTTCTGATGCACACCCTGTTTTGCACGCTCATGATCGGAAGGAATCTCTGATGCCAGGACCCCAGCGGAGAGGCACCGGCGGCCCCGGTGCCTCGGGCGGCGGCGACCGCCGCGGCCGCGATGGTGCCAGGGGGGCCGCGGCAGAGAAGAACGCCTATCTCGAGCGCGTCGTCGCCATCAACCGCGTCGCGAAGGTCGTCAAGGGCGGCCGGCGATTCAGCTTTACCGCGCTGGTCATCGTCGGCGACGGCGACGGGACGGTCGGCGTCGGCTATGGGAAGGCCAAGGAGGTGCCGGCCGCCATCGCCAAGGGGGTGGAAGAGGCCAAGAAGCACTTCTTCAAGGTTCCCCGCGTCGGCGGCACGATTCCGCACCCGATCACCGGTGAGGCGGCCGCAGGTGTGGTGCTGCTGCGCCCGGCGAGCCCTGGTACGGGCGTCATCGCCGGTGGCCCCGTCCGCGCCGTGCTGGAGTGCGCCGGCATCCACGACGTGCTGTCCAAATCACTCGGCTCGTCGAACCCGATCAACATCGTGCACGGCACCGTGGCCGCACTGCAGGGCCTGATGCGCCCGGAGGAGGTCGCGGCCCGTCGCGGACTTCCGCTCGAGGATGTGGCCCCGGCAGCGCTCCTGCGCGCCCGGGCGGCGGCGGGGGCATGAGCATGGCGCGTCTGAAGGTCACCCAAACCAAGTCCGGCATCGGAGGTACCCACAGCCAGCGGCAGACGTTGCGTTCCCTGGGGCTCAAGCGGATGCATGACGTCGTCGTCAAAGAGGACCGTCCCGAGATTCGCGGGATGGTCATGACCGTCACCCATCTGGTGTCGGTCGAGGAGGTGGAGTAGATGTCGAGCAGAGGACCCAAAGAGGGTCAACTCAAGGTGCACCACCTGCGTCCCGCCCCGGGGGCCAAGACGGCCAAGACTCGGGTCGGTCGAGGTGAGGCGTCCAAGGGCAAAACGGCCGGCCGCGGCACCAAGGGCACCAAAGCGCGCTATCAGGTGCCAGCCCGGTTCGAGGGCGGGCAAATGCCGCTGCACATGCGGCTGCCGAAGCTGAAGGGGTTCAAGAACCCGTTCCGCACCGAGTACCAGGTGGTCAACCTAGATCGACTGGGCCTGCTGTTCCCGCAGGGTGGGGCGGTCGGGGTGGACGACCTGGTCGCGGCCGGCGCGGTGCGCCGGGACCTGCCGGTCAAGGTGCTCGGCACCGGTGACATCACGGTCGCCGTGCAGGTTCGCGCCCACGCATTCTCGGCCAAGGCCAAGGAGAAGATCACCGCCGCGGGCGGCAGCGTCACGGCGATCTGACCGCTCAGCCCGGTAGCGGCTGGCGGGTGGGTGAGCCCTTCCCGAACCGGTCCAACCGGCTGTCAGCCGCCGCTGGACTGTTACAGTCGGCCCAAGCGCTCGTCGCCGACCCCTGCCTGCCCTTGTCCCGTTCCGTCCGGTCTGCCGGTTTGCCGGCATGCCCCCCGCAGCCCGCCTGGAGGCCTCCGTGCTCACCGCCTTTGCCCGGGCGTTCCGCACGCCGGATCTGCGCACCAAGCTGCTGTTTACCTTCGGCGTGGTGGCGCTGTTCCGGCTGGGGAGCACGATCCAGGGTCCGGGCGTGTCCACCCAGAACGTGCATGACTGCATCAGCAACACGGCGAACAGCGGTGTCTACCAAATCGTCAACCTGTTCAGCGGTGGGGCCCTGCTGCAGCTGAGCGTCTTTGCGCTCGGGATCATGCCGTACATCACCAGCTCGATCATCATTCAGCTCCTGGTCGTGGTGATCCCCCGGTTGGAGCGGCTCAAGGACGAGGGGCAGGCCGGGGAGCAGAAGCTCATCCAGTACACCCGGTACTTGACGATCGCCCTGGCCGTCTTGCAGTCCACCGGCATCGTCGCCCTGGCCCGCTCCGGCCGGTTGATCCCGTGCACCAAGCCGCTGATCCCGGATCAGTCCGTGTTCGCCATCGCCACCTTGGTGATCTGCCTGACCGCGGGCACCGGAGTGATCATGTGGCTGGGTGAGCTGATCACCAACAAGGGCATCGGCAACGGCATGTCGTTGTTGATCTTCACCTCGATCGCCTCGCGCCTGCCCAGCCAGGGTTCGAGCATGCTGCAGACCTCCGGTGGTTTCGGTTTCGCGCTGCTGATGCTGCTCGGCCTCGGGATCGTGGTCGCCGTGGTCTTCGTTCAGCAGGCCGACCGGCGGATCCCCGTGCAGTACGCCAAGCGGATGGTGGGCCGGCGAGTGCTGGGCGGCACCTCCACCTACATCCCGTTGAAGATCAACCAAGCCGGGGTGATCCCGGTGATCTTCGCTGCCTCGCTGCTGCAACTGCCGTCGCTGCTGTCACAGGTGTGGACCAACCGCACGTTCAGCAACTTCTATCAGCGCTTCCTGCAGCAGGGCGATCACCCGCTCTACATCCTGTTGTACTTCGTGTTGATCCTTTTCTTCACCTACTTCTACGTGGCGATCACGTTCAATCCGGTGGAGCAGGCCGACAACATGAAAAAGTACGGCGGTTTCATCCCCGGCATCCGGCCCGGGCGGCCTACCGCCGAATTCCTGGACCGGGTGTTGTCGCGGATCACGCTGCCCGGTGCGATCTTCCTAGGGGCCGTATCGGTGCTCCCACTGCTCGCGTTGGGCGCCACCGGCAGTGCCCGGTTCCCCTTCGGCGGGACCTCCGTGTTGATCTTGGTGGGGGTGGGCCTGGAGTTCGTCAAACAGGTCGAGAGCCAGCTCATGCTGCGTAACTACGAGGGCTTCCTCCGCTAGTGCGCCTGGTTCTGGTTGGGCCACCCGGCGCGGGTAAGGGCACCCAGGCCCAGTTTGTTGCGGAGGAGCGGGGCATCCCGAAGATCTCCACCGGCGACATCTTCCGCGCGAATGTCAGCCAAGAGACCGAACTCGGTGTCGCTGCGAAAGCATTCATGGACGCCGGGGACTTGGTTCCTGACCACATCACGGTGGACATGGTCCGGGCGCGCCTGGCCGAGCCGGACGCGGCGAAAGGCTTCCTGCTGGATGGTTTTCCCCGCAACGTGCCGCAAGCCGAACGCCTCGATGACATTTTGGCCGATACGGGGCATGCGGCGCTGGACGTCGTTCTGGAGCTGGTTGTCGACGACGACGAAGTGGTCCGACGGCTGTCGGGGCGCCGCACGTGTCGTACCTGCAACCACGTGTGGCACGTAGATTTCGACCCGCCGGAAGCCGAAGGCGTCTGCGACATCGACGGTGGCCCGCTCTACCAGCGAGACGATGACCGTGAGCAGACCATCCGGCACCGCCTGGACGTCTATGCCGAGCAGACCACGCCGCTCGTCGCCTTCTACGCCCGGCGGGGTGTCCTGGTCGGCCTCGACGCGACCGGCCCCGTCGATGACGTCACTGACCGGGCCCTTGAGGCGCTGCGCCGGTTCGGCGATTAGCCTTGTACTTTCCGCACCGACCCGATCCGGGCAGGCCGCCATGTTCAATCGAAGGCAGCGCATGATCCAGCTCAAGACTCCCGCAGAGATCGCCAAGATGAGGACGGCCGGCCTTGTCGTGGCCGAGGCCTTGGCGCAGATGCGGGCCGCCGTCGCGCCTGGCGTGAGCACGGCCGACCTGGACCGCGTCGCCGCCGCCGTGCTCAAGGACGCGGGGGCCACCTCGAGTTTCTTGGGTTACAACGGCTTCCCAGCGGTGATCTGCGCCTCGGTGAACGACGAGATCGTGCATGGCATCCCCAAGGCCGAGCGGGTGTTGGTGGCCGGCGACATCGTCTCGTTGGACTTCGGGGCGATCATCGACGGCTGGCACGGCGATGCGGCAATCACCGTTCCGGTCGGCCCGGTCCCTCCGGCGGTCCAGCGGCTGCTCGAGGTGTGTGAGGAATCGATGTGGCGGGGATTCGCCGCCGCCGAGTTGGGCGGTCGGCTCACGGACATCAGCCATGCCATCGAGGCGTACGTGCGTTCCTTCGGTTACGGCATCGTCGAGGGGTACGGCGGCCACGGAATCGGCACCGAAATGCACCAAGATCCGCATGTCCTCAACTACGGACGCGCGGGGCGCGGACCGAAGCTGGTGCGCGGGCTGTGCCTGGCGATCGAGCCGATGATCAACATGGGCGGCCACGAGACGCGGGAGCTGCCCGATAGGTGGACCGTTGTCACCGTCGATGGGTCCCTTTCGGCGCACTTTGAACACACGTTCACCCTGACCGAGGACGGACCGTACGTGTTGACTGCTGTCGACGGGGGCGCCGCCAAGCTGGCGTCGTTGGGGGTTCACCCCGGCGCCTTGGCGAACGCGTAACCCGCCGCCCGGGGCCGACCGCCGCCCGAGGCCGCCCGCCGCCGCCGCCCGCCGTCGGCGGCGCGCGCGGGTTCGCGGCGTCCCGCCGGTCGCGCGGGGGTCCGCGGTGGTCCGGGGGGGTCCGCGGTGATCATTGTGTCGGGCTGGGGACATCCCTGAGCGTGCCGTTCTACACAATGACCTTGGTCGGCGGTCCCCGGGCCGTCTCGCGGTGATCATTGTGTCGGGTGGCGGACACCGCTGAGCGTGCTGTTCTACACAATGACCTTGGTCCCCACCCCGGTCCCCACCCGCACTCGCACCCGCGACCCGTGCCGGACCTCGCTGGGAGCCGCTTTGGCGTACGTGGCGCGCTGACGTACACTGGACGACGGCCCTCGCGGGCCGTGTTGACACATGTCCGCCTTCGGGGTGGCCGCCGCGCGTTTACCGACATTTTTCTCGTCGTGGACAACCGGAGCAGCACGCAAGGAAGCCACATCAGAAGAGCCCAGAACGGGCCCGAGGCAAAGCGGAGGACATGGCCAAGAAGGACGGGGCTATCGAGATTGAGGGTTCGGTCGTTGAGCCGCTCCCCAACGCGATGTTTCGCGTGGAGCTGCAGAACGGTCACCGTGTGCTCGCCCACATCTCCGGGAAGATGCGCATGCACTACATCCGCATCCTGCCCGGCGACCGGGTGGTCGTGGAGCTCTCCCCGTATGACCTCACCCGTGGCCGCATCGTCTACCGCTACAAGTGATCCGCCCGAGATGACGAAAGAGAACACGTGAAGGTCAAGCCGAGCGTCAAGCCAATCTGCGACAAGTGTCGGGTCATCCGCCGCCACGGCCGCGTCATGGTGATCTGCTCGTCCACCCCGCGGCACAAGCAGCGGCAGGGCTAGCAAGCAACGGCAGGGCTAGACAGGGCCTCGCAGCCCACCACTTGCGTCTTCCAGTTCGCGGTAAGCACCGCGAACCCACCCCCGGTCGGAGGCCGGGGCCTCACCCGGGCGGGTGGGGGCGGAAGGCGCACAGACCTCCGCAGATGGAAAGGACTACCCGCCCGATGGCACGCCTTGTCGGCGTCGACCTCCCCCGCGAGAAGCGGCTGGAGATCGCGCTCACCTATATTTACGGCATCGGCCGAACCCGTGCCCAGCAGATCCTGGCCGCGACCGGGGTCAGCCCGGACATCCGCGCCAAAGACGTCGGTGACGACGACGTCCTCAAGCTGCGCGAGTACATCGAGGGCAACTACAAGGTCGAGGGTGACCTGCGCCGCGAGATTGCCTCCGACATCCGCCGCAAGATCGAGATTGGCTGCTACCAGGGCATCCGCCATCGTCGTGGCCTGCCGGTGCATGGGCAGCGCACGCACACCAACGCTCGCACCCGCAAGGGCCCGAAGAAGACAGTCGCCGGCAAGAAGAAGGTTGGGAAGAAGTAATGCCTCCGAAGACCAGAACCGGCGCTGGCGTCAAGAAGGTCCGCCGCCGCGAAAAGAAGAATGTTGCGCACGGCCACGCGCACATCAAGAGCACCTTCAACAACACCATCGTGTCGATCACTGACCCTTCGGGTGCGGTCATCGCCTGGGCCAGCTCCGGGCACGTCGGCTTCAAGGGCTCCCGCAAGTCGACGCCGTTCGCGGCGCAAATGGCCGCCGAGAGCGCTGCCCGCAAGGCGCAGGAACACGGGATGCGCAAGGTAGACGTGTTCGTCAAGGGTCCGGGTTCCGGCCGCGAGACCGCGATCCGTTCCCTGCAGGCCGCCGGCCTCGAGGTCGGCGCGATCGCCGACGTCACCCCTTCCCCCCACAACGGCTGCCGGCCCCCCAAGCGCCGCCGCGTCTGACCGCCCCAAGCAGAAGAGAGAGAGACATGGCTCGTTACACCGGGGCGGACTGCAAGCGGTGCCGCCGTGAAAAGACCAAGCTGTTCCTCAAGGGCAGCAAGTGCGTGTCGTCCAAGTGCCCGATCGAGATCCGGCCCTACCCGCCCGGTGAGCACGGCCGCGGCCGCACCAAGGACAGCGAATACCTGCTGCAGAAGCGGGAGAAGCAGAAGGCCGCCAGGATCTACGGAATCCTCGAGAAGCAGTTCCGTGGCTACTACGAGGAGGCGAACCGTCAGGCCGGGAAGACCGGTGAGAACCTGCTGCGGATTCTTGAGTCCCGGCTGGACAACGTGGTCTACCGCGCCGGCTTCGCGCAGAGCCGTGACGCCGCTCGGCAGGCTGTCCGACACGGCCATGTGACCGTCAACAGCAAGAAGGTGGACATTCCCAGCTTCCGCGTCGGCGAGCACGACATCGTCGAGATCCGCGAGAAGTCACGCGAACTCACCCCGTTCGTGATTGCTCGTGAGTTGCATGGTGACCGCCCGGCGCCGGCGTGGATTGAGGTCCTGCCGACGCAGATGCGGGCGCTGGTGCATTCGCTACCGGATCGGGGCGCCATTGACACCCAGGTCCAGGAGCAGTTGATCGTCGAGCTTTACTCGAAGTAACAGCACCACCTTGTCGGGCGTCAAATAGCGGTCGCCCACGACAGAAAGGCACTCCCTTGCTTATTGCCCAACGGCCGACGCTGGCCGAGGAGCCGGTGGATCAGTACCGGTCCCGCTTCGTGATCGAACCTCTCGAACCTGGCTTCGGCTACACGCTCGGGAACTCCCTTCGCCGCACGTTGCTGTCGTCGATTCCCGGGGCCGCCGTCACGAGCATTCGGATCGACGGGGTCCTGCACGAATTCACCACGGTGCCCGGCGTCAAGGAAGACGTCACCGACATCATCTTGAACCTCAAGGCCCTTGTCGTTTCCAGCGACAACGATGAGCCGACCGTGATGTACCTGCGCAAGCAGGGACCAGGCCCGGTCACCGCGTCGGATATTGCCCCCCCGGCGGGCGTCGAGGTGCACAACCCCGACCTGCACATCGCCACGCTGAATGGCAAAGGCAAACTCGAAATCGAGTTCACCGTCGAGCGGGGCCGCGGCTACGTCTCGGCCGTGCAGAACAAGCAGGTGGGCCAGGAGATCGGGCGCATTCCGGTCGACTCCATCTACTCACCGGTGCTGAAGGTGACCTACAAGGTCGAGGCCACTCGGGTCGAGCAGCGGACCGACTTCGACCGGCTCGTCGTCGATGTCGAGACCAAGCAGTCGATCAGCCCCCGGGACGCGATGGCCAGCGCGGGTAAGACGCTCGTCGGACTGTTCGGGCTGGCGCAGGAACTCAACGCCGAGGCCGAGGGTGTCGACATCGGGCCATCCCCGATCGACGCGCAACTGGCCGCGGACCTCGCCCTCCCGATCGAAGAGATGGATCTCACGGTCCGCTCGTACAACTGCCTCAAGCGTGAGGGCATTCACCTCGTCGGTGAGCTCGTCGCACGCAGTGAGGCCGATCTGCTAGACATCCGCAACTTCGGCTCGAAGTCGATCGACGAGGTCAAGCTGAAGCTGGCCCAGATGGGGTTGGCCCTCAAGGACAGCCCCCCCGGATTTGATCCAGGCGCCGCTGCTGCCGCTTACGGCGACGGCTTCGAGGAAGGCGCCGACTTCCCCGGCGGCGACTTCGGCGGCGGGACGACGTTCAGCGACGACGACACCTCCTTCCAGGAAACCGAACAGCTCTGACGGTCCCCGGGGGTCGGCACGCCGGCCCCCGGAACCATCCCTTTCGCCCCGCCCGATCAAGGAGTCCGGACCATGCCCACGCCCACCAAGGGTGCCCGCCTCGGTGGCAGCGCCGCCCACCAGCGGCTGCTGCTGGCTAACCTCGCCACGGCGCTGTTCGAGCACGGCCGCATCACCACGACCGTCGCGCGGGCCAAGCGGCTCCGCCCGGTCGCCGAAAAGCTGATCACTTTCGCCAAGCGCGGTGATCTGCACGCCAAGCGCCAGGTACTCACGGTCGTCCGTGACGAGGTCGTGGTGAAGCACCTGTTCGCCGAGATCGGCCCGATGTACGCCAGTCGCCCGGGCGGCTACACCCGCATCACCAAGCTGGGCCCGCGCAAGGGGGACAACGCGCCCATGGCGCAGATCGAACTGGTGGAGGCGAAGACCTTCGGCCAGCAGGCCGTCGAGGAGGCGGAGGCGGCCCGTCGCGGCCGGTTCGCCTCGCGGACCCCGGTGACCGGGTCCACCGCCGAAGCCGCGGCGGCGCTGGCCGCCGATTCGCCGACTGCGGCTGCGGTCGCGGAGCGCGCCGAGGAAGAAGCCACGGTTGCGGAGGGCGCGGAGGGCGCGGACGAGCCAACCGC
This sequence comes from Mycobacteriales bacterium, assembly GCA_035999615.1. Classification (GTDB taxonomy): domain Bacteria; phylum Actinomycetota; class Actinomycetes; order Mycobacteriales; family CAJCIY01; genus DASYGP01. The sequence goes on along the minus strand of DASYGP010000092.1, from coordinate 41,122 downwards.
TGCGACGGTTCCGGAGGCCGATGCTGCACCCGCCGATGAGCCGGCAGCCGCCGCCGACGAGCCGGCCGCGACGGCCGGTGGAGACCCGGAACGGCCGGCCCAGTAGCCCAGTCGGACAGTTCAAGCATTGATACGGGCGGCCGGTGGTTGACCGGACTCGACGACGTGCCGCCGCCGGTGCGGCTGCGACTGGACCTTGCCTATGACGGAACCGAGTTCTCCGGCTGGGCAACCCAACCTGGCCGTCGCACCGTGGAAGGTGTGCTGAGCGCGGCCATAAGTGTTCTGGCGCGCGGACCGGTGCGTCTCACCGTCGCGGGCCGGACCGATGCGGGTGTCCACGCCCGGCACCAGGTGGCCCACGTGGACGTGCCCGACCCCGAACAGGTGACGGTGCGCGGGCTCAACGGCCTGCTCCCGCCCGATGTCCGGGTACACGCGGCAGTCCGAGCGCCGTCGGGTTTCGACGCCCGCTTCTCAGCGTTGGCGCGGGTCTACCGCTATCGCGTGTCTGATCGCAGCCCGCAGCCGCTGCGCCGCCGGGAGACCCTCAGCTGGCCGCGGCCGCTGGTCCTGGCCCGGATGCAGCAGGCCGCCGTGGGGCTGCTCGGCCTGCATGACTTCGCGGCGTTCTGTCGAGCTCGCGAAGGCCGGACGGCGATCCGTACCTTGCGGCGGCTGGACTGGGCGCGCGCCGAGGACGGTGTGCTGACCGCGACGGTCGAGGCGGATGCGTTCTGCCATTCGATGGTGCGTTCGCTGGTGGGGGCCCTGCTGGCGGTGGGGGACGGCCGCTGGGATCCCGACCGTCCCGCGGCGATGCTCGGGGCCACGCGGCGCAGCGACGCGGTCGTCGTCGCGCCCGCGCACGGGCTGTCGTTGCTCGAGGTGCGCTACCCGCCCGATGCCGAACTCGCCCAACGGGCCAGCACGACGCGTGCGGTCCGGCGACTTCCCTGACACGCACCAAGTCGGCTCCGCCGACGGTTCCCCAAGTCGGCTCCGCCGACGGTGGAGGATGAGCTCAATCAGCGCCCGAGCTGCCGGCGTGCGCCACGGGAACACTGCGACTCGACCGGGAAGGAGGGCCATGGGGATCGTCGAGCGAACCGACGCCTGGCAGCGTCGACACAGCGTGCTGGGCTTCCCGATCGGCGTGATTTACAAATTCGCCGATGACCGTGGGCCGCACCTGGCGGCGCTGATCACCTACTACGCCGTCATCTCCCTTTTCCCGTTGCTGCTGTTGTTCTTCAGTGGGCTGGGCTTCCTGCTCGACGGAAACCCGGAACTGCAGCACCGTTTCGTGACCTCCGCGCTGGCCGGCCTGCCGCCGTTAAGAGGTCAGGTGCAAAACAGCCTGACCGGCTACCACGGCAGCGGGCTCGGCCTCGCCATCGGCATCGGCGGCACCCTCTACGGCGGTCTCGGGGTCATGCAGGCCGCCCAGGCCGCCTTCAACCGGGTGTACGCCGTGCCCCGCAACGAGCAGCCCAATCCGATCCGGTCCCGGGTGCGCAGCCTGCTGTTGCTGCTGCTCCTTGGCGGCGGTGTGATCGTCACCACCGCTCTTTCTGCAGTGTTCTCGCTCGGCGACCACCTGGATCTGTTTCTGGGTACCGGCTGGCGGATCGCGGCGTTCCTGCTGTCCCTGGCGTGCAACGTTGCCTTGTTCACGGGCGCTTTCCAACTGCTCACCGCGCGCGATCTGCGCGCCCGCGAGGTGGTCACCGGAGGACTCCTCGCGGGTGCCGCCTGGCAGGGGCTGCAGTCGTTGGGCACGCTGTTTCTTTCCCATCAGCTGGTGCGCGCCAACGAGCTGTATGGCACGTTCGCGCTGGTTCTCGGGCTGATCGCCTGGATCTTCCTGGAGGCGTTGGTCGTGGTCATCGCCGCGGAGATCAATGTGGTCGCATCCGCCCGGCTCTGGCCACGCGCACTGCTCACGCCGTTCACGGATGACGTCGAGCTGACCGATGCTGATCGGCGCTGTTACACCTGGTATGCACGTTCGGAGCGGTTCAAGGGCACCAGCCGAATCGACATCAGCTTCGCGCCCTCATCACCGCGCACCCCCCCCGGCGCCCTGGACGAACGCGCGCGGGAGCCGGCTACCCGGCCGTGAGGGAACAACTCGGCTGACACCCCAACGGGGTGGGGCCACACTCAGTCACGTGGGTTTTCTCGAGGTCGGCCATCTGTCGCATGCGCTTCCCGACGGGCGGGAGCTGCTGAGTGACGTGAGCTTCCGCGTGGAGGAGGGCAGCATCACCGCCCTGGTCGGCGCCAACGGCACCGGCAAGACCACCCTGCTGCGGTTGATAGCCGGCGACCTGCCGGTCCAGACGGGCACCGTGGCCGCGCAAGGCGGAGTCGGGGTGATGCGGCAGTTCATCGGCAGCGTTCGGGATGACTCGGCGGTGCGGGATCTGCTGCTTTCGTTGGCCCCGGAGCGGGTCCGTGCCGCCGCGGCCGAGGTGGATAGCGCTGAGCTGCGGATGATGGAGGCCGAGGACGAGCCGGCGCAGCTGCGGTATGCCAGTGCCCTCGCTGAGTACGCCGACGCGGGGGGCTATGACACGGAAGTTCTCTGGGACGCCTGCACGATCGCGGCGTTGGCCCAGCCCTATGAAACGGCCAAGTGGCGCCCGTTGACTCAGCTGTCCGGTGGTGAGCAGAAACGGTTGGCGTTGGAGGCACTCCTGCGTGGACCCGATGAGGTTCTGCTGCTCGATGAGCCGGATAACTACCTCGACGTGCGTGGCAAGACCTGGCTGGAGGAGCAGCTGGCCGGGACCCGGAAAACCGTGCTGTTCGTGTCGCACGACCGCGAGTTGCTCGCCCGCACCGCAACGCGGGTGGTGACGCTGGAGGGCCGGGACACCTGGGTGCACGGCGGTCGTTTCGCCACCTGGGCGGCGGCGCGGGCCAAGCGACACGACCGGATGGGCGAGCTGCTGCGCCGCTGGGAGGAGGAACACGAACGGCTGCGTCAGTTGGTGTTCACGTTGCGTCAGCAGGCGGCGATCAGCCCCGACATGGCGAGTCGCTACCGGGCGATGCAGACCCGCCTGGCCAAATACGAGCAGGCGGGGCCGCCGCCCCCGCCGCCCCGCGAGGACAACGTCACGATGCGGCTGCGTGGCGGCCGCACAGGCGTCCGGGCCATCACCTGTGAACGGCTGGCCATCACCGGGCTGATCGATGCCTTCGACCTGGAAGTGTTCTACGGTGAGCGGCTGGCCCTGCTCGGCGCCAACGGGTCGGGGAAGAGCCATCTGTTGCGCCTGCTGGGCGGCGGGAACGTCGCGCATTCGGGGAGCTGGCGGCTCGGTGGCCGGGTCATCGCCGGATTATTCGCCCAAACCCATGATCATCCGGAGCTGATCGGCCGCACGCTGGTCGACGTCTTGCACCATGGCGACGGCGGACGCGGCGGCCTGGACCGAGGCAAGGCCATGGCTGCGCTGCGCCGCTACGCGCTGCATGAGGCGGGCGATCAGCCTTTCGATGCGCTGTCCGGCGGCCAGCAGGCGAGGTTCCAGGTCCTGCTGCTCGAACTGGGCGGCGCCACGTTGCTGTTGCTCGACGAACCGACGGACAACCTCGACCTCGCGTCGGCGGAGGCGTTGCAGGAGGGGCTGGAGGCCTTCGATGGAACTGTCGTCGCGGTCACGCACGACCGCTGGTTCGCGCGCAGCTTCGATCGTTACGTGCTGGTCGGTGCGGACGGCGGCCTGCACGAGACCTCCGAGCCCGTGTGGGACGAGGCCCGGCCCGTTCGCGCGCGAGCGTCGAGCGGGCGCGAATTGGGACGTCTCCCACGGCTGTAGTAGCCTTGACCGCTGGTGCACTTCGGTGCCCGAGCCCGTCTGCCGTTGGCTTCACCCCGATCAAACACCGGAAGAGAAACTGTGCGCACCTACCAGCCGAAGCCCGCCGATGTCACCCGTCAGTGGCACGTCATTGACGCGACCGACGTCGTCCTGGGCCGGCTCGCCGCGCAGGCAGCGACCTTGCTGCGCGGCAAGCACAAGGTGTATTACGCGCCGCACCTCGACACCGGGGACTTCGTGGTGATCGTCAACGCCGGTAAGGTCGCGATGACCGGGAACAAGCGGATGCAGTCGATGTACCACCGGCACTCGGGCTTCCCCGGCGGTCTGCGCTCCACGTCCTACGACGAGCTGCTCAACACCCGGCCGGCCCTGCTCATCGAGCGGGCGATCAAGGGAATGCTGCCGCACACCTCGCTGGGTCGACAGATGGCCACCAAGTTGAAGGTGTACGCCGGCCCCGAGCACCCGCACCAAGCGCAGCAACCGGCGCCGTTCGAGATCACCCAGATCGCCCAGATCGCGCGCTGAGCCGCGGACCAGGAAACAGGAGAACACCGTGGCTACCGCTACGACCAGCACAGACCTCGCCCGCACCGTCGGTCGCCGCAAGGAGGCGATCGCCCGGGTGCGGCTCGTTCCCGGCACCGGTCAGTGGAAGCTGAACGGCCGCACCCTTGAGGACTACTTCCCGAACAAGGTGCATCAGCAGACCGTGCGCGACCCGTTCCTGCGGCTCGAGACCGGCGAGAACTACGACGTCATCGCCATCCTCACCGGCGGTGGCGTGTCCGGGCAGGCCGGCGCCTTGCGTTTGGGCATCGCCCGCGCGCTGATCGAGATCGTGGATGACAGCCGTACCGAACTGAAGCGAGCCGGCTTCCTCACCCGGGACCCGCGGGTCAAGGAGCGCAAGAAGTACGGCCTGAAGAAGGCCCGCAAGGCCCCTCAGTACTCCAAGCGCTGATCAGCGCCGCGCGGCAGTAGTGGGCCAACTGTTTGGCACCGACGGCGTTCGTGGCCTGGCCAACGCTGACCTGACCCCGCAGTTGGCGATGGCGCTATCGCTGTCGGCAGTGGGGGTGCTTCGGGCCGAGACGGCTGGCCGGCCGCTGGCAATCGTCGGCCGGGACACTCGCGCTTCCGGGGAGATGCTGCAGGCGGCCGTCGTCGCCGGCCTCACGTCGGCCGGCGCGGACGTGCTGCTCGCCGAAGTCCTGCCGACGCCGGGGATCGCGTTCCTCGTCGATGTGCTCGGAGCCGACCTCGGGGTGATGCTGTCTGCTTCGCACAACCCCATGCCCGACAACGGGGTCAAGTTCTTCGCGGCCGGTGGCCGCAAGCTGCCCGATGAGGTCGAGGAGGCCATCGAGCGCCGGCTGCACGAGGAGTGGGATCGCCCGGTCGGCGCCGGGGTCGGGCGGGTGCGCCCGCTCGAGGACGGGGTGGATCGTTACGTCGGCCACCTGCTGGCGACGGTTGAGGCGCCGCTCACCGGGCTGCGGATCATCGTGGACGCGGCGCACGGCGCGGCCGCCCGGATCGCCCCGGAGGTCTACCGCAAGGCGGGCGCGGAGGTGGTCGCCATCGGCTGTTCCCCGGACGGCCTCAACATCAACGATGGCGTGGGCTCGACGCACCTCGGCCCGCTGCAGGCTGCGGTCCTCGCCCACGGCGCGCACCTCGGCCTGGCGCACGACGGGGACGCCGACCGCTGCCTCGCCGTGGACGCCGCGGGCGAACTGGTCGACGGCGACGCGATCCTGGCGATCTGCGCGTTGGCCCTCGGCGAGCGAGGGAGGCTGCGCGGGGGCGCCGTCGCGACGACCGTCATGACCAATCTGGGCTTCACGCGCGCGATGGAGAAGCTGGGTATCGGGGTCGTGCGGACGGCGGTGGGCGACCGGTACGTGCTCGAGGCGTTGCACGCGCACGATCTGGTGCTGGGCGGGGAGCAGTCGGGTCACATGCTGTTTCTGGATCACGCGACCACCGGCGACGGGGTGCTCACCGGGCTGCAGGTGCTCGCGAGGATGGCGCAAACCGGCAAGTCATTGGCCGAGCTGGCGCAGGTCATGACCCGCCTGCCGCAGGTGCTGGTCAACGTGATCGTGACCGATCGGCGGGTGGCCGCGCTGCCGTCGGTCTCCGAAGCGGTCGCTCGGGCGCAGGACGAGCTGGGTGATGCAGGACGGGTGCTCCTTCGCCCGTCCGGGACCGAACCGCTGGTCCGGGTCATGGTGGAGGCACCCACCCAGGCGCAGGCCGAGGAGTGCGCGCAGCGGGTGGCCGCCGTGGTCCGGGTCGCAGCCGGCGCGGAGCGCCGGCCCGACAGCACAGCCGGCGCGGAGCGCTGGCCCGGCGGCACAGCCGGCTATCCGGGATAGCCGCGCGGCCCGGCTACCCTCGACGCCATGTGCGGCATCGTCGGGTATGTGGGCTCCCAAGCCGCTCTCGAAGTGGTGATGGACGGGTTGCGGCTGCTCGAGTACCGCGGATATGACTCGGCTGGGGTTGCCATCGTGCATGACGGCGCACTGGCGACGGCCCGCAAGGCGGGGGAACTTCGTAATCTGGACAAGATGCTGGCCGACGCGCCGGCCATGCCCGGAACCGCCGGAATCGGGCACACCCGCTGGGCCACCCACGGCGCCCCCACCGATCGCAACGCGCACCCGCACACGGACTGCCAGGGCACCCTCGCCGTGATCCATAACGGGATCATCGAGAACTTCGCGTCGCTGCGCAGTGAGCTGGAGGCGGCCGGGCACAACCTCACCAGCGACACCGACACCGAGGTGGTGGCACACCTGCTGGAGGAGGTGTGGTCGGCGGCCGGCCGCGACCTGGGGGAGGCGATGCGGCGGGTGGTCCGCCGCCTGGAGGGCGCCTTCACCCTGCTCGCCGTGCACCGGGACGCACCGGACCTGGTCGTGGGGGCCCGGCGTAACAGCCCTTTGGTCGTGGGGCTGGGACGGGGCGAGACGTTCCTAGCCAGCGACGTCGCCGCGTTCATCGCGCACACTCGGGACGCGGTGGAGCTCGGGCAGGATCAGGTGGTCGAGGTTCGTCCGAGCGGGGTGACCATCACCGGTTTTGCCGGCGACCGGCAGGAGGGGACGGCCTTCCACGTGGACTGGGACCTCGCCGCCGCCGAAAAGGGCGGCCATGACTACTTCATGCAAAAGGAGATCGACGAGCAGCCCGCAGCGGTGGAGGACACCCTTCGTGGACGGCTCGCCGGAGATGGTCAGATCGTCCTCGACGAGGAGCGGCTTTCCGACGACGATCTGCGCGACATCGACAAGGTTTTCGTGGTGGGCTGCGGAAGTACCTACCACGCCGGCCTGATCGCGAAGTACGCGATCGAGCACTGGACGCGCCTGCCGGTCGAGGTTGAGCTGGCCAGCGAATTTCGGTACCGCGATCCGGTGCTTGACCGCGGCACGCTTGTCGTGGCGATCAGCCAGTCCGGCGAGACCGCGGACACCCTGGAAGCCGTCCGCCACGCCAAGAGCCAGAAGGCCCGCGTGCTCGCGATCTGCAACACCAACGGATCCACCATCCCGCGCGAGTCCGACGCGGTGCTCTACACGCGGGCCGGGCTGGAGACCGCGGTGGCATCCACCAAATGCTTCTTGGCGCAGATCACCGCCACGTCCCTGCTGGGGTTGACCTTGGCCCGGGTGCTGGGCACCAAGGATGGCGAGGAGGTGACCCGCGAGTATCTGGCGCTGGAGCAGATGCCGGCGCTCATCGCCGAGACGCTCGCACGGATGGCGCCGGTACGGCAGCTAGGCGCAGACCTGTCCGCTGCCAGCACCGTGCTGTTCCTGGGCCGACATGTCGGCTACCCGGTGGCGCTGGAGGGTGCGCTGAAGCTGAAGGAATTGGCGTATGTGCACGCCGAAGGATTCGCCGCGGGAGAGCTGAAGCACGGCCCCATCGCGCTCGTGGACAAGGACCTCCCCGTCATCGTGATCATGCCTTCGCCCCGCTCCCGCGGTGTTCTGCACCGCAAGGTGCTCTCCAACATTCAGGAGGTACGCGCCCGGGGCGCGCGCACGATCGTCGTCGCCGAGGACGGGGACGAGGCCGTCGTGCCGTACGCGTCGACGCTGATCCGGGTCCCCCGCACGCCGACCCTGTACTCCCCGCTGGTCACGAGCGTGCCTTTGCAAGTCCTTGCGGCGTCGTTTGCGCTGGCCCGGGGCTTGGACATCGACAAGCCGCGGAACCTCGCCAAGTCCGTCACCGTCGAGTGATCCCCCGGTGATCGTGGGCATCGGCACGGACGTCTGTGATGTGGGCCGGCTGCAGTCCGCGTTGGCTCGCACGCCGAGCCTCGCGGCGCGGATCTTCACCGAGGCGGAGGTGGGCTTACCCCCGGCCAGTCTCGCGGCGCGTTTCGCGGCGAAGGAGTCGGTCGCCAAGGCGCTGGGCCGGCCCCGCGGCGCCCGGTGGCGGGATGCCGAGGTGCGCCGCGCGGCCGACGGCCGCCCCGTCTTGTTCGTGGCCGGATATGAGCACCTGACCTGGCACGTGAGCCTCGCCCACGACGCCGGCATCGCGACCGCGTTCGTCATCGCCGAGGATCGAGGGGGCGGTTAGCCATGCGGCCGGTGGTCACCGTCGCCGAGACCCGAGCCGCCGACGCGTCAGCGGCGGCGCGGGTCGGGGAGCAGAAGTTGATCGAGCGGGCGGCCACCGCGGTGGCGGTGGAAGCCAGCCGCCTGCTGCGCGCCGCGACCGGCGGGGTCTATGGCGCGCGGGTCGGGGTCCTGGCCGGCTCAGGGCATAACGGGGCCGACGCGTTGCTCGCCGGGCGGTTGCTGGCCGGGCGCGGGGTGCAGGTGCGGGTGGTCCGGTCCGCGGAACGCGCGGGTGATGCGTTCTGGCAGCGGGCTGCGCGGGGACTCGAGGTCGTTGACCACCTCGGGGAGGTCGACCTGGTGCTCGACGGGATGGTGGGGGTCGGCGCCGCCGGCGCCTTGCGCGGGCGGGCCGCCGAGCTCGTGTCCGCGGTGCCGCGCGGGACCGTGATCGTCGCGGTCGACATCGCCAGCGGTGTCGATGCCGACACCGGTGCGGTGGACGGACCGGCCGTCCGGGCTGACGTGACGGTCACGTTCGACCGGGCCAAGCCGGGCCATCTGATCGGGTCGGGCGCCACCCACACCGGTCAGCTGATCATCGCTTCCATCGGGCTGGACTATCCGGGCGACGTGCCGTCCGCAGCGCTGCCGCTCGGGGTGCTCGACGCTGACGACGTGGCGGCGTTGCTGCCCACCCCGGGGCAGCACGCGGATAAGTACAGCCGCGGTGTGGTCGGCGTCGTCGCCGGCAGCGAGCGCTACCCCGGAGCGGCCGTGCTGTGCACCGGTGGAGCTATCCGGGCCGGTGCCGGCTACGTGCGTTATCAGGGATCAGCCGGACCCGCGGTCCTGGCCGCCTGGCCGACCGCCGTGGTGGGGGAGGGGCGGGTCGATGCCTACGCGTGCGGTTCGGGCCTGGACGGAACGGGGCCCGACCGGGCCAGTGTGGAGCGCGTACTGGCCTCCGACGTAGCCGCCGTGTTCGACGCGGGCGCGTTGGACCTGGGCGCCGAAGCGTTCCGCGGCCGGGCCGCACCGACCCTGCTCACTCCCCATGCGGGGGAGTTTGTCCGGCTCACCGGGATGGATCCGCGCCGGGATCCCGTCGCGGCGGCCCGGGCGGCCGCTCGCGATCTGGGCGTGCACGTGTTGCTGAAGGGCATGCACACGGTGGTGGCGGCCCCCGACGGGCGGGCCCGGATCAATCCGACCGGGTGCACCTGGCTGTCCACAGCCGGGACGGGTGATGTCCTGACCGGCGCTGTGGCCGCGCTGCTGGCTGGGGCGGTCAAGCGTGGTGGGGTCGATCTGCTTGCGGTGGCAGCGGGGGCCGCCTTCCTGCATGGCCTCGCCGGACGATTTGCCCCGATTCCGCTGAATGCTGCCGATCTGCTGGCGCACTGGGCGCAGGCGGTTTCGGCCGTTTTAGGGGCTGGGGAGCCAGATAACGACTAGAACGTCGTTCGGCCGTGACGCTTGTCACAGGTCGTGCGGCAGCGCAGTATCCGCGCACCGAACGATCAAGCACCGAACGATCAAGCACCGCCCCGTCAAAGCACCGCACGATCAAGCACCGCTCCGTCCCTTCCGCACCGCCGAGAGGACTCAGATGGCCACGCTGGACTACGAAGCAAGCGGCGATCCGACGCTCAACCGTCGCCCGATGAACCGTTTGTTGGATCGCCAACTGCAGCACTATCCAGACACCGGCCCGCGCTACATCAGTCTCGGCATCGTGGTGCTCGCCACCGTCGTGCTCTATTACGAGCTGTACATCTCGGGTGCCGTGGCGACGCAGATCATCGCCGGCACGGGGATGTCCTTCCTTTTCTACGTGAACATCAGCGTCGTCGGGAACGCGCTGGGGGCGTTCGCGTCCCTCGGCGCCGGCGCGGCTGACCGGTACGGCCGCGCCAACCTTGTCGTCTACGGCCTGTTCATCACGGCCGCGCTGACCCTGATCGGGATCCCCAACGCGCACGGAAAGTGGTCGTTCGCGATCATCTTCGCGCTGATCAGCTTCGTCGAAGGCATCATCCTGGTGGCCACACCAGCCCTGGTGCGCGACTTCAGTCCGCAGGTCGGGCGGGCGTCCGCCATGGGGTTTTGGACGCTCGGCCCGGTGCTGGGGAGCCTCGTCGTCGCGGTGGTGTCCAGCAACACCATCGCCCACCTCGGCGCGTGGCAGGACCAGTTCATCATCTGCGGCGTCGTGGGCCTGGTCGTCGCCGTTTTCGCGCTCTTCGGCCTGCGGGAGCTTTCCCCCCGGCTGCGCGATCAGCTGATGGTCACGCACCGTGATCGCGCATTGATCGAGGCGAAGGCTCGGGGCCTGAACATCGAAGACGCCCTGAAGCGGCCCTGGCGTCAGATGATGCATCTGGACATCGTCGGCTCGGCCGTCGCCATCAGCGTCTTCCTGCTGATCTACTACACCGCGGTGGGCTTCTACCCGGTCTACTTCCAGACGATCTTCGGGTTCACCCCGCAGGATGCGAACGGCCTGGGGAACTGGTTCTGGGCGTTCGACGCCGCCGCGCTGGTCATCGTCGGCTACCTCTCGGACAAGATCCGGGTGCGCAAGCCGTTCATGATCGTCGGTGCGATCGGGGCGGCCGTCTTCACCACGCTGTTCCTGCTGCGGGCCACCCATCCGCACACCGGGTACTACACCTTCGTCGGGCTGCTGATCGGCATCGGCGTGTTCCAGGCCATGGCGTACGCCCCATGGATGGCGAGTTTCACCGAGACGGTGGAGCGCCGGAATCCGGCCCTGACCGCGACCGGTCTCGCGGTCTGGGGATGGATCATCCGGATCACCATCGCGCTGGCGTTGCTGATCCTGCCGCACGTGGTCACCTCGGCGACCACGCTCGTAACGGACGGCCCTCCCGTGCAGGCGGCCGCGGCCCGGGAGGCAACCGTGCTCGCTGCGGTCCGCGCCCACCCCGACGTGGTCGCGCGGATCCAGCAGATCAACGCCAGCGAGGGCGATGTGGTCAAGGCCGTGCAGGCCAACCTGGCGCTGGTGTTGCAGCTTTCGCAGTATTCGAACCCCGCGCAGATCCCGCCGGCGCTGCTGGCGAAGGCGCAGCAGGCCCTGGGGACCACCGTGCTGCTGAAGCTCGCTGACCCGAAGGTGCAGGGCGATCTGCGCTACCTGCAGACAGTCGCGCCGGCCTCGTTAGGCGCGGCCAACCTGGCCAAGCTGGCCGATCCCCGTGTGCAGGCCGACCTGGCGCTGCTGCAGGGCAAGGGCGCGAAGGTGCAGGCCGCCGCCATCAGTTCGCCGCACCAGTGGCAGCACTGGTACTGGGTCTGCGTCGGTGGCGAGATCGTGTTCATCCCGTTGGTGCTGCTCATGGCGGGCCGATGGGATCCCCGCAAGGCCAAGCGGGACGCCGAAGAACATGAGGCGTTGGTCACCGCGGAACTGGCGGCGCTGCGCGACTGAGCGAGGGCTGCACCTGGCCTACAGGGGGGTGCGTGCCGGCTGCGGCCGGCGCGCACCCCCACCTCGTTATCGTCGGCGCCTATGTCGAAGACGAACGCTCCCCTCGCGGGTCGCCGGATACTGATCACCGGCGCGGCTCGGGGCATCGGGGCGGCGCTGGCCCGCGAATGCGTCCAGCGCGGCGGCCGGGTGGCGCTGGTCGGCCTGGAGCCGGCCGAGCTGGCGAAACGTGCGGCCCAGCTGGGGTCGGCCGCGATGTGGACGGCCGCAGACGTCACGTCGACGCCTGAGCTGCAGCGCGCGGTCGGCGCCATGACCGAGCGGTGGGGCGGGCTCGACGTCGTGGTCGCCAACGCGGGTATCGCCAGCTACGGCACGGTGCGCACGACCGATCCGGAGTCCTTCGCCCGGGTGGTCGATATCAACCTGACCGGAGCGTTCCGGACCTTGCATGCCGCCGCGTCGCCGCTCGCCGCGAGCCGTGGCTACGCGCTGGTGATGGGTTCGGTGGCGAGTTTCGTCCAGCTGCCCGGGTTGGCCGCTTACTGCGCCAGCAAGGCCGGCGTGGAAGCGCTCGCTGGCGTTGTCCGGGCGGAGTGGGCGCATCACGGCGTGATGGTGGGCAGCGCTCATCCGTCCTGGATCGATACCGATCTCGTGCGGGACGCGCAGGCGGATCTGCCCTCCTTCCGGGCCGCGCGGCGGGCCATGCCGTGGCCCACCAACTCCACCACCAGCGTGGCGGTGTGCGCGTCGGCCCTCGCCGACGGGATAGCGCAGCGCGCGCGGCGGGTGTACGTGCCGCGTGCCGCGCTGCTGGTGCACCTGTCCCGGGTCCTGCTCGCGAGCGCGGCCGCGTCCCGGCTCGTTCACCGGGCGAGTGCTGAGCTGATCGACCAGATGGAGCAGGAGGTGACCGCGCTGGGGCGCAGCACCAGCGTCCGGCAGCAGGCGGCCGACGCCGCCCGAACGGACGGCTGAGCGGGGCAGCAAAAAATCTGTCGCGGGCCGTCGGTACCGTGCGAGCCATGGTGTACGACGAGCTGCCGCTGATCCACGCGCGCGGCCTCACCAAGCGCTTCGGCACCTTCACCGCCGTCGACGGTATCGATGTGGACGTGGCTCGGGGGGAAGCGTTCGGGTTCCTCGGTCCCAACGGCGCGGGTAAGTCCTCCACCATGCGAATGGTCGGCTGCGTGTCTCCGCCGAGCGCGGGCACCCTGCGGGTATTCGGACTCGATGTCGCGGCCCACGGGCCCTCGATCCGGGCTCGGTTGGGCGTCGTGCCGCAGGAGGATTCGCTGGATGTCGAGCTGTCCGTGGTCGAGAACCTGTGGGTATACGGCCGCTATTTCGGCCTGTCCAAGGCGGAGGTCCGGGACCGCGCGACCCGGCTGCTGGAGTTCGTGCAGCTGGCCGATCGCGCCGGCTCCAAGGTCGAGCCGCTGTCCGGCGGGATGAAACGGCGCCTGACGATCGCCCGCAGCCTGATCAATGAGCCGGAGCTGCTGCTGTTGGACGAACCGACCACCGGCCTGGATCCGCAGGCCAGGCACGTGGTCTGGGACCGCCTCTACCGGCTCAAGCAGCAAGGCGTCACGCTCGTGTTGACCACCCACTACATGGACGAGGCCGAGCAGCTGTGCGACCGCCTGGTCGTGATGGACGGTGGCCGGATCGCGGCCCTCGGCTCACCGCGGGAACTGATCGAGCAGTGGTCCACCCGGGAGGTGGTGGAGTTGCGCTGCGGCCTGGGCGACGCGCAGCTGATGGCCGACAAGTTGGTCGACGTCGCGGCCCGCACCGAGGTGCTGCCGGACCGGCTGTTGCTGTACGCCGACGACGGCGACGCCACCCTTGCCGAGGTGGCTGCGCGGGGTATTCGGCCGCTGTCGGCCCTCGTTCGCCGCTCGACGTTGGAGGATGTGTTTCTCCGGTTGACCGGTCACCAGTTGGTGGATTGATGCGCCCGACGTCCAGCATCGCAGCGCTCCCGCGGACGGCGGGCGCCGTCCCCGTCCACGGTTCGGCCCGAATCATCAGCTGGGCGCGGGTGCGCGCGTCGTACGCCTACTGGCGGGCCCAGTACGCCAAGACCTGGCGCGGCACCGCGATCAGCTCGGTCGCGGCACCGGTGTTCTATCTGGCGGCCATGGGTTGGGGATTGGGCAGCCTGGTCGACAAGCATGGCCGGATCGACGGGGTGCGCTACCTGGCGTTCGTGGGCCCCGGGTTGATGGCTGCCACCGCGATGCAGATCGGGGCGTTCGAGTCCACCTGGCCCGTGCTCGGCGCGATCAAGTGGCACCGGACGTATCACGGGATGCTGGCGACGCCGTTGACCGTGGATGACGTGCTCGCCGGGCACCTGCTGTGGATCGCGACCCGGGTCGGCACCTCCAGCGCGGTGTATCTGGCTGTCGTGGCGGCCTTCGGCGGGGTCGGATCCTGGTGGGCGCCCGCGGCCCTGCTCGGTGCCCTGCTCACGGGCATGGCCTTCGCGGCGCCGGTCACCGCCTTCGCGGCGACGGTCGACAACGAGAGCGGCTTTTCGGTGCTCTACCGGTTCGTCGTCGTCCCCTTGTTCCTGTTCTCGGGCACCTTCTTTCCGATCTCGCAGCTACCCGGCTGGCTGCACCCGGTGGCCTACGCCACCCCGATCTGGCATGGCGTGCAGCTCTGTCGCGATCTCACCCTGGGTCGGGTGCATCCGCTGCTGGTCGGCGTTCACGTCGGCTACCTGCTCGGATGGATCGTGGTCGGCGCGCTCCTGGCGCGCCGCACCTTCCGCCAGCGGCTGGTGGTGTGATGGCCGGCGCGACGCTCGCGGCCCGGGTGGTGCCCATCCCGGCGACCCGCGGCCTGGGCCGGATGCTGGTCGAGCGCAACCTGCGGGTGGCCCGAAGCGGCTGGCTGGTTGTCCTGTCGGGCTTCTTCGAACCGCTGTTCTACCTGCTGTCGATCGGGGTGGGGCTCGGCGCGTTGGTGGGCGGGATCGCCGTCGGTGGTCACCTGGTCGACTACCGAACCTTTGTCGCTCCGGCAATGCTGGCCACGGCGGCCATGAACGCCGCCCTCGCCGAGACCACGTTCAACGTGTTCCACAAGCTCAAGTACTCGAAGGTCTACCGCTCGATCCTGGCCACGCCGGTGGGCGCGGCGGACATCGCGCGCGGGGAGATCGCGTGGGCGTTGTCGCGGGGCGGCATCTACTCAGCGATCTTCCTGCTGGTGATGGCCGCCCTCGGGCTGATCAACTCCTGGTGGGCCTTGCTGGCGCTGCCGGCTGCGCTGCTGCTCGGGGCGGCGTTCGCCGCCGCCGGGATGGCGCTGACCACCTTTCTGCGGTCCTGGCAGGACTTCGAATACGTGACGCTGGTGGAGCTGCCCCTGTTCTTGTTCAGCGCGACCTTCTACCCGCTGTCGACCTACCCGGGCGTGCTGCAGGCCCTTGTTCGGGTCAGCCCGCTCTACCAGGGGGTTGCCTTGCTGCGTGGGCTGACCGCCGGCGATGTCGGCTGGGCGGCGCTCGGCCACGTCGGGTACCTGCTCGTGCTGGGTCTGGCCGGACTCGCGGTGGCGACCCGCAGACTGGAGCGGTTGCTGCTGCGGTGACGATCGGGTGCGGTGACGATCAGGTGCGGTGACGATCAGGCCGTGAGCGCCGACATTGCATGGCGTGCAGCGAACGTCGCTGCACGGGGCGAGCCGGTGCCCGGCCTACGATCCCTGTCAATGACCGGGTTCAGCGCCTCGGCGCGCGTCGACCTCGACGCCGTCGCTTCCAGCGTGGCAGCGTGCGCGGCGGCTGCGCCGACCGCCGAAGTGATGGCCGTGGTGAAGGCGGACGGATACGGCCATGGACTCCTCCCGGCCGCGCGGGCGGCGCTGGCCGGCGGTGCATCGTGGCTGGGCACGGCGCAAGTGGGAGAGGCCCTCGCGTTGCGCGCGGCCGGGATCACGGCTCCGGTCCTCACCTGGCTCAACCCCCCCGGGGCCCCGCTGGCCGAGGCCGTCGCACGCGGCATCGACGTTGCCGTCTCGGCTCCGTGGGCGCTCGCCGAGGCCACCGCTGGAGGTCGGGTCGCCCGGATCCACCTCAAGATCGACACCGGGTTGCGCCGGAACGGGGCGGCCGCTGCTGATGTGGCCGATCTGCTGGCGGCGACCGCCGAGGCGCAGGCCGCCGGCCGGATCGAGCTGATCGGGATCATGACGCATTTCGTCCACGCCGATTCCCCCGAGCACCCGACGACCGACGCCCAGCTGCAGTGCTTCCGCGCGGTTCTCGCGCAGGCGGCGCGGTACGGGCTGCACCCGCAGGTCCGGCACTGCGCCAACTCCGCGGCGACCCTCACCCGCCCGGACACCCACTTCGACCTCGTCCGCCCGGGTATCGCGTGCTACGGCCTCACCCCGGTGCCGCAGCTGGGCGGCCCGGAGCGTTTCGGCCTCACCCCGGCGATGTCCCTGCGGGCCACCGTCGCGCTCACCAAGACCGCCGAACCCGGCGACGGGGTCAGCTACGGGCACATCTGGACCGCGACGGAATCAACCCCGCTGGCCCTGATCCCGCTGGGCTATGCCGACGGAGTCCCGCGCGCCGCGAGCAACGTCGGTCAGGTGCTGCTCGGTGGCGCGCGCCGGCAAATCGCCGGTCGCGTGTGCATGGACCAATTCGTGGTGCGAACCGACGTGAGCACCCGCGCCGGCGATGAGGTGGTGGTCTTCGGATCCGGCCGGGAGGGCGAGCCGACCGCGCAGGAGTGGGCCGACTGGCTCGACACCATCTCTTACGAGATCGTGACCCGCGTCGGTGCCCGAGTCCCCCGTGAATACGTCCATGACCTGGAGGCCCGGCGTGGGTAGTGCGCGTAACCGGCTCATGTTGGCCACGACGGTCGCCGCGGCCGCGACCGCCGGTGGCACCGCGCTCGTGACCAAGGCAAAGGTCCGCGAGCAACGCCGGCGACCCGACGGCGAAGCCCGGGCGCTGGGCAGTCCGCTCCCCACCGACCGGGTCACGCCGGTGGTGGCGGAGGACGGTGTCCGGCTGCATGTGGAGGAGGTGGGCCGCGCGGATGCCCCGCTCACGGTGGTCTTCGCGCACGGCTGGACCTGCACGATGGAAGCCTGGACCTACCAGCGGCGGGACCTGGCCGGGCCGGGAGTGCGGCTGGTGTTCTACGACCAGCGGGGCCATGGCCGGTCCGGCCGGCCCGACCCTG
Source organism: Mycobacteriales bacterium (assembly GCA_035999615.1). GTDB lineage: Bacteria > Actinomycetota > Actinomycetes > Mycobacteriales > CAJCIY01 > DASYGP01. The sequence continues at coordinate 24,009 of DASYGP010000092.1, read as the reverse complement.
AGCACAGCGACGTCGACATCCTTGGGCGCGACCTGCTCCGGGTGATCGAGGCTGTCCGCCCCCATGGGCAGGTCGTTCTCGTGGGGCATTCGATGGGCGGCATGACGATCATGGCGCTCGCCGACCATCGGCCCGACCTGTTCGGGCCGGAGGCCCTGATCCGTGGGGTCTGCCTGATGTCGACCTCGGCGGGGCGCCTCGCGCAGGTCACGTTCGGCCTGCCCACGGTCGCAGCGAAGGTGACCCGGCGGCTGCTTCCCGGGTCGTATCGAACCCTGGCGCGGATCGGCGATCGCATGGAGGCGCGCCGCAAGTCCAGCGACCTGTCGTGGCTGCTGACCAAATACGTCAGCTACGGCGGCGACGTTCCCCCGAGCCTGGTCGAGCTGATGGAACGCATGATGGCGCAGAGCCCGCTCGCGGTGACCGCGCAGTTCGGGACCGCCCTGCTTGACCACGACAAGCTGGCGGCGCTGCCGACGCTGCGCGACACCGCCACGCTGATCCTGGTCGGCGATGCGGACGTGCTCACACCCGTCGATCACAGCCGGGCCATGCAGCAGCAGGCGCCCGGCAGCGATCTGGTCATCTTGCCGGGGGCCGGGCACATGGTCATGTTGGAACGGCCGGCCCTCACCAACCTGCATCTGCGGACCCTGCTCCGCCGGGCGGAGGCCGGCCTCGCCGGAGCCGAACCGGCGCACGGAAGTCCCACACCGGCAGCACCCAGCAGCTCGCCGTGAGCACCCCCACGGCCTGGCCGGAGCTGGCCGACCGCATCCGCTCGTGCACCGCATGCCCGGAACTCGTGGCCGGCCGGAGCAACGTGGTCGTCGGTGACGCGCCCCATGGCGTGCGGCTGGCGCTGGTCGGCGAGGCGCCGGGGGCGGAGGAAGACCGCTCCGGCCGGCCGTTCGTCGGCAAGGCCGGGCAGCTGCTGGACCGGCTGCTCGGGGAAGCCGGATTGGACCGGGCGCAGGTGGCCGTCCTGAATACCCTCAAGTGCCGCCCGCCGGGGAATCGGGTTCCGCGCGTCGGGGAGCTGACCCGCTGCCGCGGGTGGCTCGAGCAGCAGCTGACCGTGCTCGCGCCGGAGCTGGTGCTGGCACTCGGCGGCACCGCGGTCGCCTGGTTCCACGGGCCCGGGGCACGGATCGCCGCCCATCGGGGGAGATGGAGCCACGTCGGTGGCCAGCGGGTCCTTGCGACGTATCACCCCAGCGCGGCGCTCAGGTTCGGGCCGGCCGGGGCGCCGATGGCGGCGCTGCGGGAGGACCTGGCGCTGGCTGCCCGGCTGCTGACATGACAGTCACCGTGCGGCCGGCGACGCCGGATGACGGAGCAGTCGTACGGCAGCTGACGGGGGAGGCGATGCCCGGCTGCCCCGGCGGCGCTCTGCTCGCCGTTGCGGCCGACCGGCCGGTGGCTGCACTTCGGCACTGGCCCGATCCCAGCCAGCCGACCCGGTTGCACTGGTTGGGCCAGATCGTGGTGGCGCCGGAACGCCGGCGCAGCGGAATCGCAACGGCGCTGATCGCCGCGGCCGGGCACGATGCCGCCGAGCACGGCTACACCGCGCTACGGGCCCGGCTCGAGAGCGGGCCCGATGCCGACGCGTCGGCCGGCCGGCGCCTGCTGGTCAGCCTCGGTTGGCAACTGCTGGAAGCGGATGGCCGGACGCAGACCTACGGGCTGCCGTTGCCGCGGGCCACCCCCGATGCGGCTGCCATGCGCCGGCTCGGGGAACGGATCGCCGCGGTGCTGCGAGCCGGCGACCTGCTCGTGCTCACCGGCCCGTTGGGCGCCGGCAAAACGACCCTGGCCCAAGGCATCGGCGCCGGACTGTCGGTGCCGGATCGGATCACCTCCCCGACGTTCGTTCTGGCCCGCGAGCATGCCGGCCGAATCCCGCTGGTCCACGTGGATGCCTTCCGGCTGGGGTCGCTGACCGATCTGGACGACCTCGACCTGGACACCGCCATGACCGATACGGTCACTCTCGTCGAGTGGGGGGAGGGGCTCGTGGAGGGTCTCACCGAAGGGCATCTGTCCGTGCAGCTCAGCCGCTCCGACGACGCCGCGGACGAGCTGCGCTGGGTGCTGCTGCGCAGCACCGGGCCGGCCTGGGCGGCCCGCCAACAACTGCTCGATACCAAGGTGTGATCCGGGTGCGCGCGGTAGGCCTCGACAGCTGCCGTTGGTCACGGTCAAGATGATGATCGTCGGTATGGCTGGGGCCACCGGCGCGGCAGGCGCTCCCGCCGCGGCGTCGACGCGGGAGGAGGGGGAACTGTGGTAGCGCCCGACCAGCATGAGCCTCCCCGGCCGTGCTTGACCGTGCAGGACGTCACGGTCCGGTTCGGCGGCCTGACCGCGCTCGATGCGGTGTCCCTGCAGGTGGCGGCGGGCGAGATCGTCGGCGTGATCGGACCTAACGGGGCCGGCAAAACCACCCTGTTCAACGTGCTGTGCGGCTTCGTGCGGCCAAACAGTGGGCAGCTCACCTTCGAAGATGCCCCCCTGTCCGGGCATCGCCCGCATCACCTGGCCCGGCGCGGGATCGGGCGCACGCTGCAAGGAGTCGGCCTGTTTGGTGGGTTGACCGTCCGCGAAAACGTGATGGTCGGAGCGGCTCCGCTGCGCCGGGCCGGGTTTGCCAGCGCCCTGTTGGGGCTGCCGTTCTCCGACCGTGACGAGCGCCGGCTGGCCGCCCGCGCCGACGAGGCGCTCGTGGCCGCCGGCTGCCTGGACGCCGCGGACCGGCTGCCCTCCAGCCTCCCGTTTCCGGTGCAGAAACAGGTCGCGTTGGCCCGCGCCCTCGTGGCCCGCCCCCGGCTGCTGCTGCTGGACGAACCCGCCGGCGGCTTGGGCGCGGACGACATGGCCGAACTCGCGTCGACCATTCGGGCGATGCGCGGGGAGCGCTCCGTGCTGCTCGTCGAACATCACATGGACCTGGTGATGAGCGTGTGCGACCGGGTCGTGGTCCTGGACTTCGGCCGGGTCATCGCCACCGGCACCCCGGCGCAGGTGCAGGCAGATGCCGGCGTGGCGGAGGCCTATCTCGGGGAACCCGTCGACGCCAACACCGAGACCATCGCGCCAGGGCAGGCCGCGCACGCGGCCAACATCAGCGCCGGGCAGCAGTCCTGATGCTCGCGGTGCATGAACTGACCACGAACTATGGGGCGGTCTGCGCTCTCGACGGGGTCAGCATCGAGGTGCCCGTCGGGCAAATCACCGCGGTGCTCGGGGCCAACGGCGCCGGGAAGACCAGCCTGCTGCGCACGATCTCCGGACTGGTCCGGGCCCGCAGCGGACGGGTCCTGCTCGACGGCGACGACGTCACCCACGTGCGCCCCGAGGACCTCGCGCGGCGCGGGGTCGCCCATGTCCCGGAGGGGCGCGGCGTCGTGGCCGAACTCACCGTGGAAGAGAACCTGCGGCTGGGGGGGCTGTTTCGCAAGGACCGGACGGACGCCGCCCGGGCGCTGCGCGAGATGTATGAGTTGTTCCCCCCGCTGGCCGAGCGACGATCGCGCAGCGCGCACACGCTGTCCGGCGGCGAGCGTCAGATGCTGGCCATCGGGCGGGCGCTGGTCGCCCGGCCCCGGGTCCTGCTGCTGGACGAACCTTCCCTCGGGCTCGCCCCCAAGATCACCGCGCAGATCATGTCGCTGCTCCGCGATCTGGTGGCCGGCCAACAACTGGCGGTGCTGCTCGTCGAGCAGAACGCCCGCAGCGCGCTCTCCATCGCAGATCAAGGCGTGGTACTCGGGCTGGGCAAGGTCATCACCACCCGGGCCGCCGCGGACCTCGCCTCCGACGTGGCGTTGCGCCACGCCTACCTCGGTTTCTGATCGGGAGTGCCGTGAGCAAATTCATCGACATCACCTTGACCGGTTTCTCGGCCGGCATGGTCTACAGCGCGGTGGCGCTGGCGTTGGTGCTGATCTGGCGGGCCACCCGCGTCGTGAACTTCGCCCAGGGCGGGATGGCGATGATCACCACCTACATCGCGGTCACCGTCATCGACCGTGGATATGGCTACTGGTGGGCGTTCGCCGCCGCGCTGCTGAGCGGCCTGGTACTCGGCGCGGTCCTGGAACGCGTGATCGTCCGTCGGGTGGAATCGGCGCCGCCGTTGAACGCCGTCGTGGTCACCTTGGGTCTGCTGGTGCTGCTCACCGCTGTGGGGGGCCTGATCTGGGGAAACTCGAGCCGTCCGTCGGTGCCGACACCGTTCTCCCTCGCCGGCTACACGTTCGGTAAGACCACCGTCGGCTTCGGCCGGTTCGACACGTTCCTGGTGCTGGCGGTGCTGGCGGTGATGGTGCTGCTGGTCGCGCTGTTCCGGTTCACCGGCCTCGGCCTGGCGATGCGCGCGTCTGCCTACAGCCAGGAAGTGGCGCGGCTGGTGGGGGTCCGGGTCGGTCGGATGCTCACCCTCGGGTGGGCACTGGCCGCCATCGCGGGTTCCCTGGCGGGAATCCTGGTGGCCCCGCGGGTGCCGCTCTCCCCGAACTTCATGGACGGCCCCAACATCATCGGCTTCACCGCGGCAGTCGTCGGCAGCCTGGACAGCCCGCCCGGCGCGGTCGTCGGGGGCGTCGGCATCGGCCTGGCGCTGTCCTACGTGTCGGGCTACCTCGGTGCCGACTTCGCGTTGCCGGCCACCTTGGGCATCCTGATCGTGGTGCTCATGATCCGCCCGGAGGGGCTGTTCAGCCGAGCCCAGGCCAGGGTCGTATGAGCGCCCCGACCGAGGTCGGGCCGCCCCCCGCACCGGCGCCCGGGAAACCCCGGCGGCCAGCGGTGGGCGTACTGCGCTGGACGCTGGCCCGGCACCTGCTGCTGGTGGTCGTCGGCCTGGTGGTGATGTTCATCGTCACCGCCGCGTTGCCGGAGTTCCGGGACTTCCAGGTGATGGAGATCGGCTACTTCGTCTGCGCTGTGGCCGGGCTCACGGTCCTCACCGGGATGAACGGGCAGCTCTCGCTGGGCCACGGGGCGCTGATGCTGATCGGCGCGTATGTCGTGGCGCTGCTCCAGGTCCACGCGCCGTCGACGCCGATGTATGTGCAGCTCGTGGCGGCTGTCCTGGTCACGGCCGCGTTCGGCGCGGTGCTGGGCGCGGGGGCCGCGCGGCTGCGCGGTCCCTACCTGGCCGGCGCGACGCTGGCCCTCGCGGTGGGCCTGCCGTCCATCCCCACCCACTACGTCAGCTCGCTGGGCGGCGAGACGGGGCTCAACACGTCCTCGATCGTGACCGTCCCGGGTTGGCTCGGCGCGTCGTTCACCCAGGACCACTACCTGGCCTGGATCGGGTCGGTCGCGGCCATCGCGACGCTGCTGATGCTGGGGAATCTGCGCCGCAGCGGGGTGGGACGCCACTTCCGGGCGATCCGCGACGATGAGGTCGCGGCCCGGCTCTCCGGGCTGAACGTGGCCCGCACGCAGGTCTTGGCCTTCGTCGTCTCGGCCGGTTGCGCCGGCTTGGCGGGCGGCCTGACGGTGCTCGCGACCAACTCGGCCAGCCCCGGCGGGTTCGATCTGACCCTGTCGGTGGGGCTGCTCACCGCGGTCATCCTGGGCGGGCTCGGCAGCCTCGCCGGGGCCGTCGTCGGCTCGGTGGCCATCGTGGCGCTCCCGTCGCTGTCCGAGACGCTGGTCCGGTTGACCTCGCTGTCCGCCAGCCGCGGCGCGAGCGTCGAACTTGGTATTTACGGGCTGGTGTTGATCGCGGTGATGCTGGTGGCCCCGGGAGGTTTGGCCGGAGTGGTCCGCCGGCTCCGGGCGACCGTTGCCAGACCGTGACCCGCTACTAGCCACATACGCGTAGCCCCGCGGCCATCTTCCGTCTAGGTTCGCGGCCGTGACCCCCGTCACAGCGCCGCCTCGGGTGACCATCATCCGGGCGCGACATCGCCCATCCCGGCCGGGAACGGTCGGGTCGCTCCTGGAGGGTCCATGACCACATCGGCCACACCTCGACGGGTCAGGCCGGCGCTGCGCGCGCCGGGCCGCTTCCTGGCGGTGGGGATCACGCTCACAGTGGTGCTGACCGCCTGCGGCAGCAGCGGTTCGAAGAGCACCACCGCCCCATCGTCGGGGGGCTCGTCCAGCGCGAGCACCGGCGGCGGCGGCGCCTCCGCCCCGGGCGTCACCGCGACCACGGTGACCATCGGCAGTCATCAGCCACTGACCGGGGTGGCCGCGCCCGGCTATTCGGAGATCGCGCCCGCGTCCAAGGCGTACTTCGACTACATCAATGCGCAGGGCGGCATCAACGGCCGGAAAATTGACTACAAATTCCTGGACGATGCCTACGACCCGACCAAGACCAATCAGGTGGTGCGTGAGCTGGTCACCCAGGACAAGGTCTTCGCCATCTTCAACGGCCTGGGCACGCCGACGCACTCTGCCGTGGTGGACTACCTGAACGCGCAGAAGGTGCCGGACCTGTTCGTGGCCTCCGGCTGCTCCTGCTGGAACGAGCCGTCGAAGCGGCCCTACACGTTCGGCTGGCAGACCGACTACATCATCGAGGGCAAGATTCTCGGCAAGTACGTCGCGGACAACTTCAAGGGCAAGAAGATCGGCTACCTCTACCAGAATGACGATTTCGGTCAGGACGGCGTCAAGGGACTCGACATGGAGATCCCGGCGAACATGGTGGTCGACAAGCAGGGGTACTCCCCGACCAACACCTCGATGGCCGCGCAGGTTTCCTCGCTGAAGGCGAAGGGCGCCGAGGTTGTCGTTGCCTTCACGGTTCCGGCGTTCACCTCCATCTACGCCCTCACCGCCGCGCAGCTTGGGTTCAAGCCGCAACTGGTGGTCAGCAACGTGGGCTCGGACCCGACGACGCTGGACCTGCTGCTGAAAAACTTCAGTAAGGGCAAGGCCAACGGGGCCCTGACCGACGGGATCATCTCCGACTCCTACCTGCCCAGTTCCAGCGACACCGCCAACTCCTGGATCGCGCTGTTCAAGAAGATCCACGACGCCGACCCGACCGTGAGCAAGCTGCCGTTCGACGGCAACGTGCTATACGGGATGGCCGCGGCCTACACGTTCGCTCAGGCGCTGCAGGCAGCCGGCCAGAACCCGACCCGCGCGAGCATCGTCAAGGCGGTCGAGGCCGGCGGCTTCTCCAAGAACGGTCCGGGGCTGGTGCCGTTCCGGTTCTCCGCCTCTGATCACGCCGGTTTCTCCGGCGTGCAGATCGCGAAGGTCACCGGCGGCAAGGCAACGCTGCTCGGCCCGATCGAGACGACCGACGACGGTTCCGGCGGCATCATGACCTACACCGGGACGCAGCCGACGGCACCCAGCACCGGCCTGCCGCCGAAGGCCTGATCACCGCCGCCAGGCGGCAGGAGCGATCCGTCCGCGGATCACCCTGCCGCCGGCGCACGGTGGTTGCCTAGGCTGGCCCGGTGCTCGTGCTCTGCTTGGACACCGCGACGGCCGATGTCGCCGCTGCCGTGGTCGACCTGGACGACCCGGAGCGGACCGCGACGGCCATCGTCCGGGATGCGCGGGGAGCCGGCGAGCGGCTGATGCCGCTCGCGTTGGAGGCCCTCGCTGGCTGCGGCGCCGAACTCGCTGATCTCGCGGCGATCGGGGTCGGTCTCGGGCCGGGGCCGTTCACCGGGCTGCGCGCGGGCGTGGTGACCGGCGCCGTGCTGGCCCGCAGCCTCGGCGTGCCGGCCTACGGATGCTGCTCGCTGGATCTGTACGCGTCCGCCCACGCCCTGGTCGTCACCGACGCGCGGCGCCGGGAGGTCTACTGGGCGGCCTACGACGCGGCCGGGCGGCGCGGCATCGGCCCCCATGTGGACAGCCCGGCGGTGCTCGCCAGGCGGCTGGCGGCCGATCTCGGCGGTCACCGGGTGACCGGTCCGGGCGCGGTGCTCTACCCGGCGCAGCTGGGAACGTCGCCGGACATCCCGTTGCCGATCACCGCCCTGGCCGAGTTGATTGCCGACCGGGTGCGGGCCGGCGCCCCCACCGAGGTGCTGGTTCCGCTCTACCTGCGCCGGCCCGATGCCACCGAGCCGGTACCGGCGTGAATGCGGAGCTGACCGCTCTACGCTGGTGGCACCTGCCCGCGGTAGTTCGCCTGGAGCGGAACCTGTTCGCGCCGGAGGCCTGGAGCGAGGAACTGTTCTGGTCGGAATTGGCCCAAGGCGACATGCGCTGGTACGTGGCGGCTTTCCAGGAGGATGCACTGGCCGGTTACGCGGGTCTGGCGGTAGGCGGCCCGGAGGCCTACGTGCAAACCCTGGCCGTGGCCCCCGGCCAGCAGCGCCGCGGCCTCGGGGCGCGCCTGCTGCAGGGCATGATCGCTGAGGCCACCCACCGCGGTGCCCGCCAGGTGGGCCTGGAGGTCCGGGCCGACAACGCCGGCGCGCAACGCCTGTACGCCCGGCATGACTTCCAGGTCGCCGGCCGCCGCCGGGGCTACTACCAGCCGTCCGGCCAGGATGCCCTCGTGATGCTTCGAGATCTGCCGTGAGCGCCATCGTGCTGGGCCTGGAGACCTCCTGCGATGAGACCGGAGTCGGCCTGGTCCGGTCCGGCCCGGGCGGGCCCGTGCTCCTCGCGCAGGCGCTGGCGTCCAGCGTGGAGGTGCACGCCCGCTATGGCGGGGTCGTCCCCGAGATCGCGAGTCGCGCGCACGTCGAGGCGATGCTGCCCACCATCGACCGGGCGCTGGCCGACGCCGGGATGCGGCTGGCCGACGTGGATGCGGTCGCGGTCACCGCCGGCCCGGGGTTGGCCGGCGCCCTGCTCGTCGGGGTCGCGGCGGCGAAGGCGCTGGCCGCCGGGCTCGGTGTGCCGCTGTACGGGGTGCACCACCTCGCCGCGCACGTCGCGGTGGACACGCTGGAGCACGGGCTGCTGCCGGCCGGGTGCGTCGGGTTGCTCGTCTCCGGCGGGCATTCCAGCCTGGTGGAGGTGATCGATCCGGCCGCCCCGCGGGTACTCGGCGAAACTGTCGACGACGCCGCCGGCGAGGCGTTCGACAAGGTGGCGCGGCTGCTGGGGTTGGGCTTTCCCGGCGGCCCGGTCGTCGACGCGCGCGCCCGGCACGGCGACCCGGCGGCCATCGGGTTCCCCCGCGGCAAGCAGCACGACGGGTCCTACGACTTCTCCTTCTCCGGGCTCAAGACGGCGGTGGCCCGCTACCTCGCGCTGCACCGCGTTGACGTGCCGGTCGATGACGTCTGCGCCTCGTTCCAGGAAGCCGTTGCGGACGTACTCACCGCCAAGGCCGTGTCCGCCTGCCGGGATTTCGGCTACGACACGCTGGTCATCGGGGGCGGTGTCGCCGCGAACTCCCGCTTGCGCGAGCTGGCGGCGGCGCGCTGCGAGGCGGCCGGGCTGCGGCTGCGGATCCCCCGTCCCGGCCTGTGCACGGACAACGGCGCCATGGTTGCCGCGCTGGGCGGGTTGCTGGTCGAAGCCGGCGCGGCGCCGAGCCCGCTCACCCTGCCGGCCCGCAGTTCGATGCCGCTCCTTTCGGGGTAAAGGGAGGGCCATGACCGGAGTCACCCGCACCCGGCGGCCCGATGGGGCAGTGGTCGCCACGTACCAGCCTTCGCTTTTGATGTGCTGGCTGCTGCGGGCGGCGCAGTACCTCGGCCTCGTCCCGGGCTGGCCCGAACCCGACGAGCTGTGAATCGCCGTGCAGTAGACCGCCTACGCCGTTACGCCGAGTGGGTCTACCGAGGCGGCCGTGCGATGTCGTTACGGTGAAAGCACAGCTCACGCGCCGGCTCGGTGCGTCGTCGTTGATGCGGGAGGCCAACCGTGCGTGCTGCTGTCCAGCGGGTGGATCGAGCCTGGCGGTGACCACGGTAGGCAGCCCGGTCCTGGAACTGGCCCCCGACCCGGAATCGGTGCGGGCCGCGCGCCGGTATGTCACCGACCGGCTGACCTGCTGGGGGCTGGAGCCGCTGGTGGACACCGCCGCGCTGCTGGTCAGCGAGGTCGTGACCAACGCCGTCCTGCACGCCCGGAGCGCGGTACGCCTGGCGGTGACCCGGAGCCGGGACGACGCGGTGACGATCGCGGTGAGCGACCTGTCCCGGCGCCTGCCGCGGCAACGCCGCTACGCCGAGGACGCCAGCACCGGCCGCGGCATGCGGCTGCTCAACCAGCTCGCCGAGGATTGGCAGGTGACCGTCACCAGCACCGGAAAGACGGTCAGCTTCACCGTGATGGCGGCTGCCGCGGCCGGCTGACTGCCGTCTCCGGCGGCCGATTCCCGCGCGACGTGCACCGTTCACTCGCGCCGTGTTGACGCTCGGGGCCTCGCGGCCTAGGTTGGCACTCGGCACCCGAGAGTGCCAGCAGGCCTGGACCCCGCGACGGCAGGCCCGCCCTTTACGCCATCGACGACTGTGAAGGGGGAGGTCCGCTGTGACCACCGCCACAAAGGTATCCATCAAGCCGCTCGAGGACCGCATTGTTGTGCAGGCCAATGAGGCCGAAACAACGACGGCTTCTGGCATCGTTATCCCGGACACGGCCAAGGAGAAGCCCCAGGAGGGCACCGTCTTGGCCGTCGGCCCGGGTCGGATCGACGACAACGGCAATCGCGTCCCGCTGGACGTGAAGGTCAGCGACGTCGTGCTGTACAGCAAGTACGGCGGCACCGAGGTCAAGTACGCCGGCGAGGAGTACCTCGTGCTCTCCGCCCGTGACGTGCTCGCCATCATCGAAAAGTGACACCTCGCCGCCGGTAGATCCCGGCGGCGCAGTAACCGTAGATCTACCGTTGTCCGCCCCGATCGCCCTCGTGGTGGTCGGGGCGGGCCCGCGAGAGGACCCGTATGTCCAAGATTCTGATGTTCAACAGCGATGCCCGCGCGGCGTTGGAACGCGGCGTGGATGCTCTGGCCGACACCGTGAAGGTGACGCTCGGGCCCCGCGGCCGCAACGTCGTGATCGACAAGAAGTTCGGCGCCCCCACCATCACCAACGACGGCGTCACGATCGCCCGTGAGGTTGAGCTGACCGACCCCTACGAGAACATGGGGGCGCAGTTGGCCAAGGAGGTCGCGACCAAGACCAACGACGTCGCCGGCGACGGGACGACGACCGCGACCGTGCTGGCCCAGGCGATGGTGCACCACGGCCTGCGGAACGTGGCAGCCGGTGCCGATCCCACCGCGCTCAAGCGCGGGATGGAGGCGGCCGTCAAGGCCGTGTCCGAGCACCTGCTGTCGGTGGCGACCGAGATCGAGACCCAGGACGAGATCGCGCACGTCGCGACGATCTCGGCCCAGGACCGGACCATCGGCGAGCTGATCGCCGAGGCGATGGACAAGGTCGGCAAGGACGGCGTCATCACCGTCGAGGAGTCGAACACCACCGGCACCGAGCTCGAGCTCACCGAGGGCATGCAGTTCGACAAGGGCTACATCAGCCCCTACTTCGTCACCGACGCCGAGGAGCAGGAGACCGTCCTCGACGACGCTTACCTGCTCGTGACCACCGGCAAGATCTCCGCGATCGCGGACCTGCTGCCGTTGCTCGAGAAGATCGCGCAGTCCGGTAAGCCGCTGCTGATCGTGGCAGAGGACGTCGACGGGGAAGCGCTGTCCACCCTGGTGGTCAACGCGATTCGCAAGACGCTGAAGGCGTGCGCCGTGAAGGCACCCGGCTTCGGTGACCGCCGCAAGGCGATGCTGGAGGACCTCGCGGTGCTCACCGGCGCGCAGGTCGTCGCACCGGAGGTCGGGCTGAAGCTGGACCAGGTTGGCCTTGAGGTGCTGGGCACGGTCCGCCGCGTCACGGTCAGCAAGGACACCACCGTGCTGGTCGAAGGTGGCGGCAGCAGTGCCGCCGTCGCCGACCGGGTGCGGCAGATCAAGGGCGAGATCGAGGCTTCGGACTCCGATTGGGACAAGGAGAAGCTGCAGGAGCGGCTGGCCAAGCTGGCCGGCGGCGTTGCGGTCATCAAGGTCGGCGCGGCCACCGAGGTTGAGCTCAAGGAGCGCAAGCACCGCATCGAGGACGCCGTTTCGGCCACCCGCGCGGCGGTCGAGGAAGGCATCGTCCCCGGCGGTGGCACCGCGTTGGTGCACGCCGCGATCGTGCTGGAAGGAAACCTGGGCTTCACCGGTGACGAGGCCACGGGTGTCGGCGTCGTCCGTCGCGCCCTGGACGAGCCGCTGCGGTGGATCGCCCAGAACGCGGGGCTCGAGGGTTACGTCGTCGTGGCGAGGGTGCGTGAGCTGTCCGCGGGTTCGGGGCTGAATGCCGCGACTGGCGACTATGAGGACCTGGTCAAGGCAGGCGTATTGGACCCGGTGAAGGTGACCCGCAACGCGGTCGCCAACGCGGCGTCGATCGCCGGTCTGCTGCTGACCACCGAGACCCTCGTGGTAGATAAGCCCGAGGACGATCAGGACGCCGCCCAGGCGGGTCACGGTCACGGCGGTCACGGCCACCGGCACGGAGCCGGCTTCTAAGCGGTCCGCACGTATCAACCACAGGCAAGAAGGACGGCCCCCGCTACCGATTCGGTACCGGGGGCCGTTCCTTGCCCGGGAGGCGGGTCCGCCGGTCGCGGGTTGCCGTTGCCCGGTACCCGTTGCGGGTCTGGCGTTCGGCTATCCGGCGACCGCTCGGGGGACGGTTCGCCTTCTGGTGCGCGCCAGGATCCGGCCCCTTTCGTGTTCGCTCATGCCACCCCAAATGCCGTATGGCTCCTGCGCGGCCAGCGCGTGAGTAGCGCAGCGCTCAAGCACCGGGCAGGTGCGACAAACGGCCTTGGCCGCTCGCTCCCGGGCATCGCGCCGCGGGCCGCGTTCTCCTTCGGGGTGAAAGAACATCGCCGGGTCTGCCGCGCGACAGTTCCCACGTAATTGCCAGTCCCATTGGTCGGCGCTGGGGCCGGGGAGCCGAGAGGTATCAGCCATGAAAAGCCACTTCCGGGTCAGGGGCGTGGTGATGGCGCGAGCGCGCGTGCTTGCACGGTAGTAGTGGCGGAAAACTAATTCAAGCAGTTGATCTGTCCGCGGATGCCCCTCCCCTCTGGAGCCTTGGGCCGCTGTCTGGAGGGTTGGCTGCCTGTGGTGGCGCTGGGCCGCCTCCTTGAGCAGCCACCCTCCCCCGGGGGGCGCCGCAGGCGGCCGCCACCTTCGCCGAGCCGGGGGTCCCCGGGCTCCCGGGTGGCGTTGGCTGCCTGTGGTGGCGCTGGGCCGCCGCCCTGAGCAGCCATCCTCGCCTGGAGCCGCCTCAGCCGGTAGATGCCCTACCCAGGCGGCAGTGACCTTCGCCGGGCCGGGTGTCCGCCGGGACTCCCGGTGGGGTTGGCTGCCTGTGGTGGCGCTGGGGCGCCTCGGCGGGCAGCCACCCTCGCTGGGCGCCACAGCCGGGAGCCACCTTCGCCCGGCCGGGCGTCCGCCGGAACTCCCGGTGGGGTTGGCTGCCTGTGGTGGCGCTGGGCCGCCTCGGCGGGCAGCCACCCTCCTCGGGGCGCCGCAGTCGGGAGCCACCTTCGCCCGGCCGGGTGTCCGCCGGGACTCCGGGTGGGGTTGGCTGCCTGTGGTGGCGCTGGGCCGCCTCCGCGGGCAGCCACCCGCTACCCCTGTGGCGGGGGCCCATGACCTGACGCCGATCGCCTCGTGCTCCAGGATGTGGCCAGGCCGGTCTCCGAGCCCAGCGCCGCCATCCAACGCCCGGCGAGGGTGCGATTACGTAAGGGAGCCCGTGCAACCCGAGGATCTGCTCTGGCGTCGTGGTCCGTGGGAGTTCCTCGCCGGCGCCCCAGTACCCGGGGTCCGGGGCCGGTGGCTGCGGGCCGTGGCGATGGGGGCCGCCGGCCAATACGCCGCCGCGGCGGAATTGCTGGAAGGGGACGACAGCTCGCTTGCCTCGTCCCTTCTGGCCAGTCACGCCCGGCAGATCGGCCGGCATGAGGACGCCGAGCGACTCGATCGCGCGGCGCTACTAGCCGCCACCACGAGTGAGGAGCTAGCGGATGCGACCGCCGGGCTGGTCGCCGACGCGGTGGGACTCAATGATTCCGGCGGGGCGCGCATCCGGCTCGAGCATGCCGAACGAGCCGTCGGAACCGCCGCGCGACCGAGCGCCGGCCCGAGCGCCGGCCCGAGCGCCGCCCCGAGCGCCGGACCGGCCGCCCGACCGAACGCCGAACCGAACGCCGAACCGAACGCCGAATCGAGCGACCGACCGGGTGACCGACCGGGCGCCGGTTGGCGGGCTGCCATTCGCCTGGACTGGGTCCGGGCCGAACTCGCCCTCCTCACTGGGGACACACCGGCCGCGATCGCTGCCGCAGCCGGCGCTTTGGCCGCCGCCCGCGCCGCGAAAGCACCCCGGCATGTCATCAAGAGCCTGCTGATCTCGGGGGTCGCCCGCGGCGCGGGCGGGAACGGCGAATTGCACCTGGCATTGCAGCTGGCGGATCGGCTGCGACTGCCCACCTTGATCTGGCCAGCGGCCCTCGTACTCGCCGAACGCGGGCACGGCACCGCCGATCAGGCCCGCGTTGCTCTGCGGACCGTGTTGGCCGGCCTGGCGCCTGAGCAGGCGGCGACCTTCGTGGCCCGACCGGAGATCAACCGCCTCGTGATCTCCGACCGGAGATCAACCACCTCGTGATCTCCGACCGGAGATCAACCGCCTCGTCATCCCCGAGCCGGACATCAACCGCCTCGTGATCCCCGAATCGGAGGTCAACCGGTTCCTGCCTTGCCCCCCGGACTACACCCAAGGCCCAGTCCTGCCGATGTATCGCGGCAAGCGGCCGCCGACCCCGGCGACGCCTTCGCCCCGACCGGACGGGGCACAAGGAGGCCCGGTGTGACGACCATCTTGATCTGCGATGACCAGCCCCAGGTCCGGGCTGCGCTGTGCGCGAGACTCGCGGCGCTTCCTGCCGTGGATCAGGTCGTTACGTGCGCCTCCGGCGAGGAACTCCTGGACGGGTACGAGCGGATCCAGCCGGAGCTGGTATTGCTCGACACGCAGATGCCGGGGCTGACCGGCGCCGACGCCATCCGCCGGCTGCTCCATCGCCATCCGGACGCGCACGTGCTGATGCTGACGAGCCGCGCCGACCGGGACAACACCGCCGCCGCCGTGGCAGCCGGCGCCCGGGGCTACGTGGCGAAGGAGGGATCGTCGGCCGGGTTCGCGAGCGCGGTCGCCGGAGCCCTGGTGGGACGGGATCTTGGTGAGCCGATCCCGCCGCCGCAGGTCCCGGCCGCACGGGCCCCCGAGCCGAGCGAGCTGGTCCGGCTGACCGAGCGCGAACTGCAGGTCCTGCACGGCATGGCCCAGGGACGCTCCAACGCCGAGATCGGGCGCACGCTCTACCTGTCCGAAGACACGATCAAAACCCACGCCCGGCGGCTGTTTCGCAAGCTAGGCGTCCACGACCGCGCCAAGGCCGTCGCGCATGGCTTTCGGCAGGGCCTCGTCACCTAAACCGACGGTCCCGATCAGCCGACGGTCCCGATCAGTCGTCGGCGGCCTCAAGCACCGCGTCGGCGTAACCCCGGGCGTAGTCCCAGCTCACATAGGCCGACGGGTCCGGCGCGTGGGCCGGTTCGTGGACCCGCGTCTCCCCGACGTCCAGCAGATGCGCGAGGTTGGAGCGCAGCAGGTCCCAGGCGAAAAAGTGCTGATCCTCGCAACCGTGGCAATCCACGACCAGACCTCGGACACCACGCGGCTCCAGCAGCTGCTGGAATCCGTCGAGGTCGGCGAGGTCGGCCACGATCTCTTCGCGCTCCTCGCCGGTGAGCGGAGTCGTCGGCTCCTCGGGTTCGGGGTCGAAGGCAGCCAGCTCCGCGGCAGGGTCCAGCGGGTCGCCGGCGAACGGGTCGATCGGTTGCTCGTGACTCACCCGGAGCAGGCTACGCCGCCGCACCGTCAAGAACAGTGGCCTGGCGCCGTGGGCTGACCGGTCGCCTCCGCTACGATGTTGGCCTGCCGGCAGCGGTTCGCCGTCCCGGTCCGGCGGGCCCACTGCAGTCGGACCGAAAGGTGCCGTGATGGACCAGTTGCCCGAGAAGTTCGCGCCCCTAGGCCTCACCTTTGACGATGTTCTGCTCCTTCCGGGCGCCTCGGACGTGCTTCCCGGCGAGGTGGACACCGCGACCCGGTTGTCGCGCAATGTCCAGTTGCGCATCCCGCTGCTGTCCTCCGCCATGGACACCGTGACCGAAGCCAGGATGGCGATCGCGATGGCCCGCCAAGGCGGGGTGGGCATCTTGCATCGCAACCTGCCGATCGACGAGCAGGTACGCCAGGTAGATCAGGTCAAGCGTTCCGAGGCGGGCATGGTGAGCGCCCCGGTCACCTGCGCGCCCGAGGCCAGCATCGCGGACGCCGATCAGCTGATGGGGCACTACCGGATCTCCGGCGTGCCGGTCACGAACCCGGCCGGGCTGCTGCTCGGCATCGTCACCAATCGCGACATCCGGTTCGAAAAGGATCATTCGCGGCTGGTGGCCGACGTGATGACCCGCATGCCGCTGGTGACCGCGCCCGTGGGCACCGCGCCGGCCGACGCGATGGCCCTGCTGGCCAAGCACAAGATTGAGAAGCTGCCGTTGGTGGACGGTGAGGGCCGACTGCGCGGGCTGATCACCGTCAAGGACTTCGCCAAGGCCGAGCGCTACCCGCTGGCGACGAAGGACGGCAGCGGTCGGCTCGTGGTCGGCGCTGCGGTGGGCACGGGCGAGGATTCGTTCAAACGCGCCAACGCCTTGCTGGAGGCGGGGGTCGACGTGTTGGTCGTGGATACCAGCCACGGCCACTCCCGCGGGGTCATCGAGATGGTCCGGCGGCTGAAGGCCGAGGGCTCGGTCGAGGTGATCTGCGGCAACATCGCCACCGCGGCGGCAGCCCGAGCGCTGATCGACGCCGGCGCGGACGCGCTCAAGGTCGGCGTCGGGCCCGGCTCGATCTGCACCACCCGCGTCGTCGCCGGCGTGGGGGTGCCGCAGGTCACGGCCATTTACGACGTCGCCCAGGTCGCGGCGCCCGCCGGGGTCCCGGTCATCGCCGACGGCGGCCTGCAGTACTCCGGCGACATTGCCAAGGCCATCGCCGTCGGGGCGGACACCGTGATGCTCGGCTCGCTGCTGGCCGGCGTTGACGAGTCGCCCGGCGAGCTCGTGTTCGTCAATGGCAAGCAGTACAAGTCCTATCGGGGGATGGGCTCGCTCGGCGCGATGCAGTCCCGGGGCCAGCAGCGTTCCTTCAGCAAGGACAGGTACTTCCAGGCGGATGTCAGCTCGGACGACAAGCTGGTACCGGAGGGCATTGAGGGCCAGGTGCCCTATCGCGGCTCCCTCGCGGCCGTCGCGTATCAGCTCGTCGGTGGGCTGCGTCAGGCCATGGGCTACGTCGGGGCGGCGACCATCGCCGAGCTGCAGGAGAAGTCCCGGCTGGTGCGCATCACCGCCGCCGGGTTGAAGGAGAGCCACCCGCACGACATTCAGATGACCGTTGAGGCACCGAACTACGGCAGCCGCTGATGGACATCGAGATCGGGATCGGTAAGGACGGCCGCCGGGCGTATGACCTGGCAGACATCTCAATCGTCCCGTCCCGCCGAACCCGGGACAGCGAGGAGGTGTCCATCGCCTGGGAGCTGGACGCCTACCGGTTCGCCGTGCCGATCCTGTCCGCGGCGATGGACTCGGTCACCAGCCCGGCCACCGCGATCGCTCTGGGCCAGCTGGGCGGGTTGGGGGTGCTCAACCTGGAGGGCGTCTGGACCCGGTATGACGACGCCGACGCACAGCTCGCCGAACTCGCCGAGGTGTCGCAGGAACGGGCCGTCGCGCGACTGCGGGAGCTGTACGCGACCCCCATCCGCGAGGACCTCATCGCCAAACGGGTCGGCGAAATCAAGGAAGCGGGGGTCACCGCGGCCGCCGCGCTGACCCCGGCGCGGACCCAGCGCTATCACCGCGCCGCGATCGACGCCGGCGTCGATGTGCTGGTCGTGCAATCGACGGTGGTGTCAGCTCAGCATGTCTCGGGCCGGACCGAGCCGCTCAACCTGCGAACGTTCATCGCCGGCTTGGACACCCCGGTGGTTGTCGGGGGCTGCGCGAACTACCAGACGGCCCTGCATCTGATGCGGACCGGGGCCGCGGGCTTGCTGGTAGGGGTGGGCACGGGGTTGGCCTGCCGGGCCGGTGAGGTCCTCGGCGTCGGGGTGCCGCTGGCCACCGCGGTCGCCGACGCGGCGGGCGCACGACGGGATTACCTCGATGAGTCCGGCGGCCGGTACGTCCACGTCATCGCCGACGGCGGGATGCACACAGGCGGGGACATCGCGAAGGCGATCGGCTGCGGCGCGGATGCGGTGATGCTGGCCGCGCCGCTCGCCTACGCCACGGAGGCGCCGGGCCACGGGTGGCATTGGGAGGCGGGGGCGGCGCATCCGACGTTGCCGCGGGGCGGCCGGGTGGCGACCCCGCCGCGCGCCTCGCTGGCCGAGATCATCCTGGGCCCGTCGCAGTCGACCGATGGCACCACCAACCTGGCCGGTGGTCTGCGCGGAGCCATGGCCACCACCGGTTACTCGACGGTCAAGGAGTTCCAGAAAGTCGAGCTCGCGGTCCGTAGCTGAGCCGGGGTCAGTCCAGGTAGCCGACGACGTCGAGGATGAGGTTGGCGCTGCCGCGTCCGATGGCGAGTCGGACGCTGCCGGTGCTGTCCAAAGGGACCAAAACAAGATTAGGCACGGTACGACGGGCGCTCCAGTTGACGTCTGACACCGGCGGAACCGATCCGCCCGGAGCGTAGGCCAGGGCGTAGCTCGACGTACTCGTGTCAGTGCCGGTGAGGACCGCGAGCACCGCCGTGGCGGTGGACGCGACGCCGCCTTGCCCCCGGACCGCCACGTCCAGGGGCCGGGACGGGATCAACGTCTGGCCGGCGTAGGGCTGGCCACTGCCCGGCCTGGTGTCCGCGACCCGATGCGGCACCACGCTGTGCAGCTGACCGGAACCGGACGTCGGTGCGGCGGCGACGTAACCGATCAGATCGACGACCACGTCGGTCTGACCCAGGTTGTTGTAGATCGTCACCTGGCCGGCCGCGTCAACCGGGGAGATCACCCGGTCGGAGATGACCTCTCCCCGCTGCGCGTTCAGGTTGGAGGTCGCCGGCCGCGGGGCGGTGCCGGAGACGGTGAGGAATGTGTTCGCGGTCGGCGCCACAGCGGTCACGTTGAGGATCACCGCCTGCGCGGAGCCGGGCACCGCCGCCGGACCGCCAGCGGAGTTCGTGACGGCGAGGGACCGGCTTTCTCCAGGTCCCAACGTGCCGCCCAGCTTCGGGTAGCCGCTGCCCGCTCGGGTGTCGGCTAGGCGCTGCGGCGGGGTGAGCGGGGCCAGCGCGCCCCCGCTCCCGTTCCCGTCGACGTACCCGCTGACGTCGACGATCAGGTCCGCGTGCGGCGTCGAGCCGGTGAGAGTGATACGGCCGCCCTGCCCCAGCGGCACCTCCACGAGTTGGGCGAGCGTTTTGCCCGGGGAGAAGTTGAGGTTGGACGCCGTCGGTGCGGGGGTGCCGGCCGGGAAGACGGTGGCGTAACCGACCGTGGCGTTGGTGGCGGTCACCGTCAGGAACACCGCGCTGACACCTTGCGCCGGAACCCCACCGACGCCGGCGATCTGCAGCTCGAGGCTGCTCGGCGCGGCGACGCCGCACAGGGCATGCCCGGCGTACGCGGCTCCCGAGGCCGGCCGGGTGTCCATGATCCGGGCGGCAGGCAGCGGGTGATAGCCGCCGCCGCCGGTGACCGTCGCACCGGTGGACAGGGCCCGCAGCGCGGGGCACTCCGCGCTCGCGGCCCGGGCCGGACCGGACTCCGCCTCGGCGACAGTGGCGACCGTGCTGGCCAAGGGCGCTCCGGCGCGCCGGCTGACGGTGAACTGCGCGCTTGCGCCCGGCGCGAGCGACCCCGAGGCATCACCGACGAGCGTGCCGCCGACGTCGACGGTTCGACCGCCCCCGTCGAAGAAGGTCACGTCAACCCGGACAAGGTGGGCGGTCGCCGCGTCGTCGTTGACCACCGTGCCGGAGACCTGGGTGGTGTCGGCAGACGTGATCGCGGTGGTGAACAGGTGATTGCCGGGGGCCGCGGCGACGCTTCCGCTCGCGCCGGTGGCGGCGCTGCTGGTGTAACCCGGCGGCATCCGGAATTCCTGCGCGAAGCCGCTCACCTCCCCGGGCTGCAGGACCGCGAGGGAGGTGGCCGGCGTGAAGGTCATCGGGGTGGTCCCCCCGGCGACGATCGTGACCTGCCCGTCGCTCACGCTGACCCCGCTGTCGTTGGCCACCTCACCGACGACCCGCACCTGGGTGCCCCCGCCAGGCAGGGGGTAGGTGAATTCGCTGGAGCTGAGCACGTTGAGCGCGACCGCCGCGCGGCCGCCGGCCCGGCCTTGGGCCTTCCCCGGGCCGCCGGCCCGGCCTTGGGCCTGTGCCGCGCCGGCCGGCAGCAGTCCGGCGCTGACCACGGCGGTGAGGAGAACCAGGAGCAGAAACGGGCGGGGGCGGCGGGGCACCCGGCGATCCTGGGGGTTGCCACGGGCCGCCCGCAACCTCGCCGTCGGGCCAGATGTCACTATCCGTAACCGGAAAACCGCGCCGGATCGCCCTGCGGCTGGCGCCCACGGTTAGCCTGCGGTCACGTGGTGGGACCCGGATTTCGGTGGTAGGCGGGAGGGCATGTGTTCGCGGTGATCGCGGCCGGCGCGGCGCTGCTGGTCCTGACCGGGTTGGCCAAACTGCGCCGTCCTGAGCCCGCCGGTCGGGCGCTGCGGGCGGTGGGACTACCCGCGGCCGGCCGTGCGCTGGGGCTGACCGAGGTGTGTCTGGGCGGCGCCGGGTTGATCTCCACGACCCGGCCGGTACTCGCCGTGATCGCGCTGACCTACCTGGCCTTCGCCGGCTTCGTGATCGTGGCCCGCCGGCCCGGCTCCGGGATCGCCAGCTGCGGGTGCGCCGGGCAGGTGGACGCACCGCCGACCTGGACGCACGCGGCCCTCGACATCGGGATCGCCGGCGCCGTGCTGGCGGCCGTTTTCCGTCCGCCGAGCCCGGTCTGGGCGAATCTGGGTCAGCCGAGCGGGGTCATCGGGGGATTGCTGGCCGCCGTGCTGTGCGCGCTCCTGTGGCTGGCCGTGACGGCGCTTCCCCGACTCACCGCGCGGCAGGCGCTGCTGCGCGGATAACTGTCGCCGACCTTGCCGCCGCTTCCCCCGCAGCCGGAGGACCCATGCTGATCACGCTTGTCGCCGTTGAAGGCGTCGCTATCGCGGTGCTCACCTTGCTGGTCGCGGGTTTGCTGCGCGGGTACGCCGATGTTCTGAAGGTGCTGCATGACATGGGCGCCAGCCTGGACCCGGACGCGGAGGTTGCCGAGCCACCGCGGCGGCCCGCGTGGTCCCGTGGCCCGGCCGGGGGGTCGGGCCGGGTCCGCGCAGCGCACGACCTCGCCGGGGTCGGGCTCGACGGCACCCCCACCGGGGTGTCCGTCGCCGGGACCGAACACGACACCGTGCTCGCCTTTTTGTCCAGCGGGTGCAGCACCTGCCAGAACTTCTGGGGCGCCTTCCGGCAGGGGGTGGCCCTGCCCGAGCGGACCCGGCTTTTGGTCGTGGTGCGCGACCCGGCCGAGGAGAGTGCCGCGCGGCTGCTCGACCTGGCGGCGCCCGACCTGCCGCTGCTCATGTCGACGCAGGCCTGGGATGACTACGAGGTGCCGGGCAGCCCGCACGTGGTGCACGTGGACGGGCGCAGCGGGCAGGTCGTCGGCGAGGGCGCGGCCGGTTCCTGGGAGCAGGTGCTCGACCTGCTCGGCCAGGCGCGGGCCGATCAGGGTCGGGGGGCGCCGGCTCGGCCCGATCACCGCCGGGTGCCGGCCGACCTGCCCGCGCCGATCCGTGGTTCGCTCGCCCCGGCCGCGTCACCGGCCCCGGCCCCGGCCGGCCACGGGACGGGAGCTGGCCGCACCGGCGACCGCGACAACGCCGGGCGCATCGATGCGGAGTTGGCCTCGGCCGGCATCGGTCCGGGCCACCCCAGTCTCCGCCCCGGCTCCGGCCCGCGGCCCGATCACCCCAGCCGCCGCCCCGGCCCCGGCCTCCACGCCGACCCGCGGCCCGATCGCCCCGGCCCCGGCCCCGGCCTCCACGCCGGCCTGCGGCCCGATCACCCCAGCCGCCCATCCGTCGACATCGACCCGGGCCGGTGAGCGTTGTCTGGCTGCTGGGCCTGCCGCTGGCGGTTCTCGCCGGGCTGCGCTCCACCTGGTCGCCTTGAGGCGAATCGATGCTGACCAGCATCACCCCGCTCGGTGAGCGGGGACGCGCCAACCGGTGGTCGGTCACGATCGCTGCTTACATCGTGGGTTCGCTCGCCGCGGGCGCGGCGCTCGGGGCGGCTCTGGGCGCGCTCGGCGGCTGGGTCGCGCCTGTCGGCCGGGCGGCCCTAGGCCTGCTGGCCGTCGCCGCGTTCGGCGCCTGCGCGCTGGACCTGGCCGGCCGTCGGCCCTGGTGCTGGCACCGGCAGGTCAACGAGAACTGGCTGCACGCCTTCCGCGGGTGGGTCTACGGCGCCGGCTACGGCCTGCAGCTGGGCGCCGGCGTGCTGACGATCGTCACGACGGGCACCGTGTACCTGGTGTGGTGGGCCTGCTGGTTGACCGGTTCCGCCCCCGCCGCCGCGCTGCTGGGTGGCGCCTTCGGCCTGTCCCGGGCGATTCCGCTCGTCGCGGTTCGCGGGGTCCGGTCCCCGGCCGCCCTGCGTGACCTGTCCCGCAAAGTCGCGGCGGCCCTGGGCCCGGCCCGGGTCATTACCGCGACCGGCTCCGCCGGCGTGGGCGTCGCCGCCGCCGTTCTCGCGCTGGGAGCCGGCCGGTGAGAGATCCTCGATCACTGTCCGGCCACGGGATGCTCCTGGCCCCGCCGCCCGGCTGGTCGACCCAGCTCGGGAAGCGGGAGCCGGCCGTCGGCGCCCCCCCAGGTAGTGGGCTGCCGTTGCTGCACGCCGCCACGTTCCCCCTCCCCCCGCGGCGCGGCGACTACGGCAGCGGCGCCGTCGTGCAGATGGGCAGCAATGACCTGCTGGTGGTCCTGATGGAATTTTCCGCCGGCTCGGCCGGGGCGGCCCTGTTCTCCGGCCGCGGCCTGCCCCGTCCCGCCCCGGCGGATTTCTCGCCGCACCAGCTGCAGCGGACGTTGCCCGGGCAGTCCGGTTACCAGCGTTTTTTCGTCTGGCAGGGCCGCCCGTTCTGCCTGTATGTGGTGCTCGGCAGTCACAGCCGCCGGGCCCGGTTGATCCCCCGGCTGCACCAGCTCCTGGATGGTCTCAGTGTGACCGCCGCCGGCCCGACGACCCGGGAGATCCGATGACCACCATGGCCCAGCAGTTGGCCACCGGCGTCGGTGGCCTGCTGCAACGGCGGTACAGCCGCCGGGGCGTCATCGGACGCGCCGCCCTGGTCGGCTCGGCCGCGGTGCTCTCGCCGCTCGCCTTCGCGGTCCGCCCGGGCACCGCGTACGCGTCGGTGTGCGGCCCCGGGGCAAGCTGCGGGGACGGCTGGACGGCGATGTGCTGCTCGATCAACGCTGGGGTCAACCAATGCCCCCCGGGGAGCTTCGCCGGTGGCTGGTGGAAAGCCGATTCGGCCGGCCTGTGCGGCGGCGGCGCCCGCTACTACATCGACTGCCAGGGCGAATGCACCGGCTGCGGATGCGGCGGCGGCAACTTCTGCGCCGAAGGGTGCTGGAACTGCACGCGTCACTGCAACAGCGGGTCGTGCGATGAACGCCGGGTGTGCTGGAACGTGTTCCGGTACGGGCAATGCAACCAGCAGATCGGCTGCTCCGGACCGGTGCTCTGCCGGATGATCAGCTGCACGCCGCCGTGGCACTTCGAGAACTGCACGACCGACGTGGCGACCGACAACAACACCACGGACCA
>DASYGP010000082.1:0-62130 GCA_035999615.1 Mycobacteriales bacterium | reverse complement strand
TGCGGCTGTTCGGCTACGCCAGCCACGACATCACCACCACCTGGCTCGGCTCCTCCACCGGAGTGCGGCTGCGGCACGCCCAGCCCACCGGCTACGTCGAGATCACCGGCAAGAACGGGCTGCCCGGCGGCTCCACCTGGGTCGGCCAGCACACCCGCGACTGGGCGGACGTCTCGGTCCCGAGCCTGGATCAGGAGGTGCGCCGGCGGCTGGGGTGGGCCCAGCGGCGCATCGACCTGCCGGCCGGGCGCTACGAGACCCTGCTCCCCCCGAGCGCTGTCGCCGACCTGCTCGTCTACGCCTACTGGACGGCGGCCGGCCGGGACGCGGCTGAGGGGCGGACGGTGTTCTCCCGCGCCGGCGGCGGCACCCGCCTCGGTGAGTCCCTCGGGCCGGCCGGACTCCGGCTGTCCAGCGACCCGCGGGACCCGCAGTTGGGCACCACCCCGTTCGTGCTGACCACCGCCTCCTCGTCGATGAGCAGCGTCTTCGACAACGGGCTGTCCTTGCCGGCGACCGACTGGCTGCGCGACGGCACGCTGTCGGCGCTCGTGCAGACCAGGGCGTCCGCGCAGGCCAGCGGGGCGAGCGTCACGCCGTATGTCCATAACTTGGCGCTGGACGGCGGCGGCACGGCGAGCACCGATGAGATGGTCGCGGCAACCGGACGCGGCCTGCTGCTGACCTGCCTGTGGTACATCCGGGCGGTCGATCCGCAGACGTTGCTGCTGACCGGACTCACCCGGGACGGGGTCTACCTGGTGGAGGGCGGCGAGGTCGTCGGCGTCGTCAACAACTTCCGGTTCAACGAAAGTCCGGTCGACCTGCTCGGCCGGCTCACCGAGGTAGGCCGCAGCGAACCGTGCCTGCCCCGGGAATGGAGCGACAACTTCACCTGGGCCCGGATGCCCACCCTGCGGGTCCCGGACTTCAACATGTCCTCGGTGAGTCAGGCGTCCTGACCCCGGCCGGATTACCAGCCGGCACCCAGCCAATTCTCAGTCTGGTGCGATGCACTGCCCTGCGCGGGAAGCTAAACCAACGACAGGGCAGCAGCGAAAGGTGGCTGGCACGAGGTGCGCGCGCACAACTTCACCGGGGCGGCCCGGATGCTCATGCTGATCCTGGCGGCACTCGCCCTGCTGTGGCTGCTGCGCTGAGCGATTGACCCCGCCCGCCGGCGAGTGGACCCACCCGGGCGCGCGACCACTCACTAGAGTTCCCGGCGTGAAGCAGAACCTGGGACCGGAACACGGCGCGCTCACCTTGCATACCGGCCGGGCCGGTGCCGCCAGCAAGGCCGGGCACGACCTCACCCTGCTGGTCGGCGCCTGGACGGGCAGTGCGACCACCGACGAGGCCGGGGCGCTGACTCACCTCCGCCTGGTGGCCGACGTCGGGTCGCTGCAGGTCGTCCGCGGCGACGGCGGGCTCAAGCCGCTCACCGATAAGGACCGCGGCACGATCGTGGAACATGCCTTTGCCACCATGAAACAAGCGCAGCATCCCGAGGTCATCTTCGAGACCGACAGCGTGCAGCTGGACCAGGGGTCTGGCCGGCTCACCGGCCACGTCACCATCGCCGGGGTCACCCGCCCGCTGACCGTCGAGGTCACGCACTCCCGGGACGGCGAGACGACCCGGGCGCAGGCCACCGCGGCCATCACGCAGACGGAGTTCGGGATCAAGCCGTACTCGGGCATGTTGGGCGCGCTGCGGGTCCGGGATCTGGTCGAGGTCCGCTGCGCCATCACCGTCCCGCACAGCTGACGGCCGCCTTGGCTCGCGGCGGTCGCCCCTATGTGGCAAATCGGGGTGCCGCCCGGCGTGTCCCACCCCCAATCGCCGCACAACCCCAGGGGTGACGCGGGCTGAGGGGCACAGCGGCGAGGTGATGTAGGGGGCGTAAAGGGGCGAAGGGGGCGTAAGGGGCGAGGCGCCGGGAGCGCCCGTTACAGCGACAGGGCCACCTGGGCGGCGCTGACGATCGCGGCCGCGTCCAGGTCGTGCACCCGGTAGAGCTGCGCCACCGACCCGGACTGGCCGAACTCATCGACGCCGAGCGGGACGCACGGCACGCCGTGCACCGAACCGAGCCAGGCCATGGTGTGCGAGGCCGCGTCGTGCACGGTCACGATCGGCACCCCAGCCGGCAGCAGCCGCTCCACCGCGGCCGGCGCCCCGAACGCACCCGTCCGCACCGCCGCGCGCAGGCCGTGCCGCCAGCCGGTGTAGAGCCGGTCCAACGAGGTCACGTCCAGCACGCTGGCCGCGATGCCCTGCCCGGCCAGGAGTTCCGCGGCCGCCAGCACTTCGGGGAGTACCGCCCCGGATGCGGCCAGCAGCACCGGCTGACCCGGGCCGGCCGGCCGCAGCTCATACCCGCCGGCCAGCACCCCGGCCCGCAACGCCTCCTCACCCAGCCGGTCCAGCGCGGCGTGGAACGGGGCCTGGTCCAGCGGCCGGGTGGTCAGCCGCAGGTAGGTGCTGCCCTCCGCCTGCGCCACCCGGCGCAGCGCATCGCACAGCAACCAGTCGAGGGCGCCGGCGTAAGCAGGCTCGCAGAGGGTCACCCCCGGCAGCTCCAGCCCGATCGAGGCGGTGATCGTCGATTGGTGCGCGCCTCCCTCCGGCGCCAAGGTGATCCCGCTGGGAGTGCCGGCCAGGACGAACCGCGCCCCGGAGTAGGTGCCGTAAATGAACGCGTCCAGCCCGCGGCACACGAACGGGTCGTAGACCGTCCCGATCGGCAGCAGCGGCTGATCGGACAGGTCCCAGGACAACCCGAGCTGGCCGAGCAGCAGGAACAGGTTCATCTCGCTGATGCCCAGTTCCAGGTGCTGCCCCGCGGGGGACTCCCGCCATTTCAGCAGCGCATGCGCCGCACCGAAGTCGCGGACCTCGGCGGGCGCGAACACCCCCACCTTGTTGATCCAGCCGGCCAGGTTGGTGGACACCGCCACGTCCGGGGAGGTCGTGACCAGGTACGGCGCCAGCGCCGGATCCCGGCCGAGCGCGGCGATCACCCGGCCGAACGCCTCCTGCGTCGACAGCGGTTTGCGCCCGCCGCGTTCCCCCACGGCGACGGGTACGGCGACCACCGGTCGGGCCGAACGCTCCGGCCGCTGCAGTGCCGCGACGCGGGCCGCGACCAGGCGCCCGGCCGCGCTGCCGGGGTCGAAGCCGTCCCACTCGGTGTCAACCGTCAGTCCCTGCGCGGTGCGCAGTGCCTCGATCTGGGGGGTCGACAGCAACGCGCTGTGGTTCATCGGGTCGCCGGCCATCGGCAGGCCCCAGCCCTTGACCGTGTACGCGAACACCACACTGGGCCGGTCCCGTTCCGCGTCGCAGCGACGGAAGGCAGCCAGCAGCGCGGCCAGGTCGTGGCCACCGAGGTCGGTCACCAGGGCGCGCAGGTCGTCGTCGCACTGTCCCGATACGAACGCGCGCAGCGCCGGGGGCGCCCCGTCGCAGAAGCGGGACCGCAACTCCTCGCCGGCCAGCCCGAACAGCGACTGGTAGTGCTCGTTCGGCATCTGATCGATCCAGGACCGCAGCGCCTCGCCGCCGGGGCGGGCGAACGCGCTGGTCAGCCGCCGCCCGTATTTCACCTGCTCCACGTGCCAGCCGGCCGCGGCGAACTGCGCCGCCAACTGCGCGATCCGGATGCCGGGGACCACCCGGTCCAGGCTCTGCCGGTTCAGGTCGACCACCCACAGCACGTTGCCCAGCCCCCGGCTCACCGGGTCGGCCACCGCCTCCCACACGTTGCCCTCGTCGAGTTCCGCGTCGCCCATCAGGGCCACGAACCGGGTCCGGGGGCGCTCCCCGAAGTGGGCATCGACGTACCGCCTGGTCACCGCCGCGAACAGTGGAGCGGCGGCGCCCAGGCCGACCGAACCGGTGGAAAAGTCCACCGGGTCAGGGTCTTTCGTCCGCGACGGGTAACTCTGCAGGCCACCGAAGGCCCGCAGCATCGGCAGGTAGGAGCGGTCCAGCCGGCCGAGCAGGTAGGAGATCGCGTGCAGGACCGGGCTGGCGTGCGGCTTGACGCTGACCCGATCGGCCGCGTCCAGGTGCGCGAAGTAGAGCGCGGTCATCACGCTGACCAACGACGCGGAGGACGCCTGGTGGCCCCCGACCTTCACCCCGTCACCGGTGTCGCGGTCATGATTGGCCGCGTCCACGATCCGGGTCGCCAGCCACAGCACCCGCTGCTCGACCTGCTCCAGCACCGCCAGATCGACCGGTTCGGGGAGCAACGGCGAGGACGTGGGCGATCCAATGGCCGGCGGCGAGGTCGTCACGGAGGGTGAGCCTCCCACGAGGGCGGGTTAGTCGGTGCCGGCGTACAGCGAGCGGACCGGCTTGGCCATCAGCTGGCGTACCAGGGGCTCGAAATGTTCCAACGGCGGCGTCGGATACGCCGGATCGAAGCTGTTCTGGTCGTACTCGGCGCAGAACTCGGCGGTCAGGTCGTAGTTCTCGTGTCCGGCGTACCGATCCCGGCGATCCCGGTCCAGGCCGAGGAAGTGGAAGAAGTAGTAGCCCTGGAACTCGGCGTGGTGCTCGACCATCCAGTGCACCTCGGGGCTGACGAACGGTTTGATGATGCTGGCCGCCACGTCGGCGTGATTGAACGGGCCCAGCGTGTCCCCGATGTCGTGGATCAGGGCGGCGAGGACGTACTCGTCGCTGCGGCCGGCTTTCTCGGCCCGCGCCGCGGTCTGCCGGCAGTGCGTGAGCCGGTCCACCGGGAAGCCGCCGAAGTCACCGTCGAGCAGCCGCAGATGGGTCAACACCCGATCGGGCAGGCCCGCGCCCAGCGCCATCGCGCCCACCGCGATCTTCTGCCAGTCCTCCTGGGTGCCTTCGGTCATCGCGGCGAACTGGGCGCGGTCCGGGTGGGTCTCTGTCGTCACGGCTACCTCCTGGGGTGCCCCGTTGCGGTGCGGACTGCCATCTTGCCCCCGTAGCCTGCCCCTATGCCAACCGCGTCCGCTGGGTGCCCTCGCGCCCGGCGGACGTTGGCCCCCGCCGGCGTGCGCGCCGTCGCCGCGCTGACGATCACCCTTTTCACGGCCGCCGGGTGCGGCGGGGCGGGGGCGGCATCCGGGCACCGCGGGACGCCCGGTGGTTTGCCCACCTCCACGCCGGGTGCGTCCTCGCCGACCTCGACCTCGAGCAGCGGGACGCCGATACCCCCGTCCACGGCGACGACGACCCCGGCCGCGGCGGCGTCGAGCACCCCGCCCGTGCCGGGCCCCGACGCAACCGCGATCGAGCGGAAGTTCTGGCAGGCGGTGCAAAGCGCCGAGGCGACCAGCGATCCGACGCTGCCGGCGCTGCTGGCGGTCGCCGAGGGCGATGCGCTGGCCGCGGTGCAGCGCACCATCCGGGAGTACACGGCGAAGGGTCAGGTGCTGCGCGGCCCGATCACGCCAACCGGCCCGAAACCGGCCGGCGTCGATCAAGGTGGCGTGGTCGTCAAGGACTGCGTCGACGCCTCGGCGAACCTGGCCTACGAGCGCAGCACCGGCCGGCTGGTCGCCGGGCAGCCGGCGGGGAACCGGTTCCTCGCGACCTTCCTGATCGGCCGGACGCCGGCCGGCGTCCAGGTGATCAACGACGGGTTCGCGACGATCAACAGCTGCTGAGATTTCCGGTTCAGCAGGCCGCGCGGTGGGGCGGACGTATGGGACGCTGCCGCTGGGGTGACCGCCGGCTCGTCGCCACCCTCCTCGCTCTCCTGTCCACCGTGAAGGAGCCCCATGAGCGTCAGCCCCGAGATCCTCGACCGCCTCAAGACCGTGGACCTGTTCGAAGCCCTTTCCAGCCGGGACCTCGAGCATGTCGCCGCCGTCGGGCGACGAGTCGACCACCATGCCGGTAAGGAGATCGTCACCGAGGGGGGCGGCAGCGCCGGCTTCCACCTCATCCTGGAGGGCGAAGCGGCCATCAACGTGGGCGGCAACGCCCGACCGAGCCTTCGCCCCGGTCAATACTTCGGCGAGATCTCCATGCTGGATGGCAAACCCCGCACCGCCAGTGTCACCGCGGGCGGCGAGGGTCTCGCGACGTTCTCGATCGCGAGCTGGGACTTCCACGGGCTGCTCGAGAAGTACCCGACCATCACCAAGCCGATCATCGTCAACCTGTGCTCCCGGCTACGGACCGCCGAGGCCCGGGTGGCCCTGGGTTCCCCCGGCGCGCAGGCGTAGCCGACCTCAGGCCAGCGCGGGGAGCAGCAACCGGAAGGTGGCCCCGCCGCCCGGGGTAGGTCGCAGGTCGACCTCACCGCCGTGGGCGACCGCCAGCGCCTGCACGATCGACAGGCCGAGGCCGGACCCGCCGGGCGTGCCGGCGCGGTGCCGGGACGGATCGGCCCGCCAGAACCGGTCGAACACATGCCCGGCCTGTTCTTGCCCCAGCCCGGGGCCGTGGTCGACCACGGCCAGGCTGACGCGGCCGTCGGCCCGGTGGACTTCGACCGAGAACGGACTCCCCGCGGGCGTGTGGTTGAGCGCGTTGCGGACCAGGTTCCCGACGACCTGCCGCAGCCGCGCGTCATCGCCGGCCACGACCGCCGACCCGTCGACGGCCACCGTCACGACCCGATCCGGGGCCACCGCCCGCGCGTCCGCGGCCGCGTCCTGTGCCAGGACGGCCAGATCCACCGGCCTGCGCTCCAACGGCCGTCCCTCGTCCAGCCGGGCGAGGAGCAGCAGGTCTTCCACCAGCCCGCCCATCCGGCCGGCCTCCGATTCGATCCGCCGCATCGCGACGGCGAGGTCTTCGGGCCGGTCCGCCGCCCCGCGCCGGAACAACTCGGCGTATCCGCGGATCGAGGTCAGGGGGGTTCTCAGCTCATGGCTCGCGTCCGCGACGAACCGGCGCATCCGTTCCTCCGAGGCGGTCCGCCGGGCCACCTCCCCCTCGATCTGGGTGAGCATCGCGTTCAGGGACAGGCCGAGCCGGCCCACCTCGGTACGTTCGGTGGCGGGCTGCACCCGGCGGGTCAGGTCCCCGGCGGCGATCGCCCCTGCGGTGTCCCCGATGCGGGCCAGCGGGCGCAGCCCGATCCGGACCAAGAAGCCGCCCAGACCGAGCAGCGCGACCAGCCCGCCGGCGGACAGCAGCAGCTCGGTGAGCACCAATCGGTGCAAGACGCCGATCACGTCAGCCCGGGGCAGCGCGACCAGCACGAGCGCCCCCGTCTCGTGATCGGCGTGAATCAATTCCCGGTACGGCTTGCGATTGCTGGCCACCACGTCCACGAACCGGTCCCGCGGCCCGGCAGTGACCCGCGCGGGCAAGGTGACCGTCGGATCAAAGTTGACCAGAACCGTGCCATCGGCGGGGTTGACCAGCTCGCCGAGGGTGCCGGGCGGCAGCCGGAGCGGGCGCCGCGGGCCGGCGACGATCAACTGGCTCTTCAGCGCCAGCTCCATCGCCGGACGGGTGTCCAGCACCTGCCGGTCCAGCCGGTTGCGCAGGTAGCTGCCCAGCGTCGCGTAGGTCACCACGTCGAGTACCAGGACGACAATCGCGGCCAGCGCCACCAGGGCCAGCAGCAGCCGGGCGCGCAGCGAATGCGGGCCAAGCCGGGCCATCGCCTGCAGCCCGGCAGCGGGCCGGCGGGGGACCGCCGCCGGTGAGGTCACGAGCGCGGCACCCGCAACACGTAACCCACCCCCCGCACCGTGTGCAGCAGCGCCGGTTCAACGACGTCCACCTTTTTACGCAGGTAGGAGATGTAGGTCTCCAGGACCCGACCGTCGCCGCCGAAGTCGTACTCCCACACGTGATCGAGGATCTGCTGGCGGGTCAGCACCCGCTTGGCGTTGGTGAGCAGGTAGCGCAGCAACCGGTACTCGGTCGCGGTCAGGTTGATCACCTGATGGCCGCGGCGCACCTCATGCGCCTCGTCGTCCAACTCCAGGTCGGCGTACCGCAGCGTGCCGTCGCTGGCCGTCACCCCCCGGCGGCGCAGCAACACGCGGACCCGGGCCACCAGCTCGTCGATGCTGAACGGTTTCGTGACGTAGTCATCCCCGCCCACGGTCAGGCCGCGCACCTTGTCCTCGGTGGCGTCCCGGGCCGTCAGGAACAGGATCGGGGGGTGGCTGCCCCGCTGGCCCAGCCGGCGCGTCACCTCAAACCCATCCAGATCGGGCAGCATCACATCCAAGATGACCGCCTGCGGGTCGAAGTCGGCGACGGCCTGGAGGGCCGCCGTACCAGAACTGGCAGTTGCCACCTCGAAACCCTCATACCGCAAGGCCATCGCCACCAAATCCGTGATGTGCTGCTCGTCGTCGACGACGAGCACGCGGGCGCCAGCGGTTGCAGGGGTCATGGCCGCCATGGTCACCCCGAACAGTGCCATCTTGCTGAGCGGAACCTGGGAGAACGCTGAGGGCGCGCTGGGCGGCTAGCGCAGCCGGTGCAGCACCGGCGGCAGCGGCCCCGGGTGCAGCACCACCAGCCGGTCGGTCGTCCGGGTCACCGCGACGTAGAGGTCGTTGCGCCCATGCGGAGAACCCGTCTCGATCTCCACCGGGTCCACCACGATCACCGCGTCGAACTCCAGCCCCTTGCTCTGCGCCACGCTGAGCACCGTGACCGGGTCGTCGGTGCTCATCCCCACCAGTTCCGGGTAGGCGCGTTGCAGGGCGGCGCGTACCGCCGGGCCGGAGCTGCCGTGCCCGGGAACCAGGACCCCGATCCGGCCAGCGTCGGCGGCCCGAAGCTCGGCCACGAGACGCGCCGCGGCTGCGGGCAGGTCGGGCTCGTGCCGCGCGTACGGCGGATGCTCCCCCTCCCGCACCGCCTGCGGCGCGGTCAGTTCCGGGGCCATCAACGCCAGGATGTCCGCGGCGACAGCCATCACCTGCGCCGGGGTGCGGTAGCCGACGGTCAGTTCCACCGACCGCCAGCGGCCGCCAGCGTGCTCGTCCAGCACATCCGACCAGGCCCGCGCCGCCCACGGGGCCCCGGCCTGCGCGACGTCCCCGACGACGGTCATCGATCGGCTGGGGCAGCGCCGCATCAGCAGCCGCCAGGTCATCCAC
Source organism: Mycobacteriales bacterium (assembly GCA_035999615.1). Classification (GTDB taxonomy): domain Bacteria; phylum Actinomycetota; class Actinomycetes; order Mycobacteriales; family CAJCIY01; genus DASYGP01. The sequence continues at coordinate 53,056 of DASYGP010000082.1, read as the reverse complement.
GACAGCTCCTGCGCCTCATCGACGACCACGTGTCCGAATACCCAGGTCCGGTCCGCCAACGCCCGCTCGGCGAGGTCCCCGACGCCGTCGACCCCGCCGTACCGGGCGGCGAGCGTGGCGGCGTCCAGCATGCCGCCCCCGGCGCCGGAGGCGCGCAGGGTGTCCTCGGCGTAGCGCAGCTCCCGTTTGCGGCGCGCCTCCACCTCCCGCTCGGTCCGGCGCGCCCACGGGTCGACCTCCCCGATCAGTTCGGCCGCCTCGTCCAGCAGCGGTACGTCGGCGGGGGTCCACGGCGCGCCCGGGGCGCGGCGCAGGACGGCCTGTTGCTCCGGGGTCAGGCCGGCGCCGCGGGGATCGGCGTACAGCTCGGCGAGCAGCCGGGGGGCGGTCAGGTGCGGCCAGAGCCGGTCGAGCAACCTACGGACCTGCGGCTCGCGGACCAGGTCGAGCAGCATCTCGTCCCGATCCCGTTTGTCGTACTCGTCCCAGGTGTGCCGGCCGACGGCCTGCCGCGCGAGGGAGCTGAGCACCTGGCGGACAAACACGTTGCGGGCCGGGTTGTGCAACCGCCCGCTGCTGCGGGCGTTGTCCCGGGCGGTCTTGACCACCCGCGGATCGAGCCGCAAGCTGCGCCCCTCGTGCCGGATCGTCACCTCGGCGTCCAGCAGCCGCTGCCGGGCCCGCACCGCCCCGGCCAGCACCGCCACCATGGCCCGGTCGCCCTTGAGCGCCGCGACGTGCTCGGGCTCCTCACCGGACGCGGTGATGCCGGGGAACAGCTCCCCCGGGGTCGCGAGGACCACCGCCGTCTCCCCCAGCGAGGGCAGCACCCGTTCGACGTAACGCATGAACACCGCGCCCGGCCCGACGACCAGCACTCCGGCCGAGGCCAGCCGATCTCGGTAGGTGTAGAGCAGGTACGCGGCACGGTGCAGGGCAACCACCGTCTTGCCCGTACCGGGGCCGCCCTGGACGACGAGCACCCCCTCCCGATCGGCCCGGACGACTTCGTCCTGCTCGGCCTGCAGCGTCGCGACCACGTCCCGCATCCGGCCGGTGCGGTGCGCGGCCAACGCCGCCATGAGCGCCGCCTCCCCGGACAGGCGGCGGCGGTCGTCCTCACTCAGCGCGCCGAGGTCGAAGACCTCATCGTCGTAGCCCAGGACCGAGCGCTCCTTGGTCCGCAGGTGCCGGCGCCGGGTCACGCCCATCGGGTGCGCGGCGGTGGCCCGGTAGAACGGTTCCGCGGCCGGCGCCCGCCAGTCCACCAGCAGGGTCTGCTGGCTGTCGGTGGACAGGCCCAGCCGGCCAATGTGCAGCCGCTCGATGTCGGCGCCCGGGCCCTCCACCTGCCGGTCCAGCCGGCCGAAGCAGAGCCCCTCGTCGACCGCCTCCAGCTGACCCAGCCGACGTTCGTAGGACGCGGCGAACGCGTCCCGCTCGGACTGCGCCTGCGGGGTCCGTCCCTCCCGGGACAGCCGGGTGGCGCGGAGCTGCTCGCGGGTGGACGCGCGCAAGGCGTCCAACCGGGCATACAGCACTTCGACGTAGTCCTGCTCACGGCGCAGCTCATCGGCGCTTGGCCCGGCCTCGGCTCCCACGCCTGCCTGGCCCATGCTGCGCTCGTTGCTCAACGGAATGGCTCGGATCTTCCCCTCGGTGATGCTGGCCCGAGAACTCTATGCAGCCGGGGGCCGCCCGTCACCCGGAACCGGCAGAATGCGGGTCACACACCGACAACCGAGGAGTTGGCATGCGCAGGTTCGACGGCAAGGTCGCGTTGGTCACGGGGGCCGCGCAGGGGATCGGCGCGGCCACCGCTCGGCTGCTCGCCGCGGAGGGTGCCCGGGTGGCGGTGCTGGACCTGACCGCGGACCGCGCGGAGCCGGTCGTCGCGGAGATCGGCGCCGAACAGGCCCTCGCGGTCGGCTGCGACGTCGCCGACTCCGCTCAGGTGCAGGCGGCCGTGGCGCAGGTCGTCGCGCACTTCGGCCGGCTGGACGTGCTGGTCAACAACGCCGGGCTGACCAGGGACAACCTGCTGTTCAAGCTGACCGACGAGGACTGGGACACCGTGCTGGACGTGCACCTGAAGGGCACGTTCTTGTTCTGTCGGGCGGCGCAGCAGCAGATGGTGGCGCAGAAATCCGGGCGGATCGTCAACCTGTCGAGCCGTTCGGCGCTGGGCAACCGCGGGCAGGCCAATTACGCCGCGGCGAAGGCCGGCATCCAGGGTCTGACCGCGACGCTGGCGATCGAGCTCGGCCCGTTCGGCATCACCGTGAACGCGGTCGCGCCCGGATACGTCGCGACGGCGATGACCGCCGCCACCGCGGCCCGGGTGCGGATGGACGCCGAAGAGCACCAGAAACTGACCGCCGAGCGGACCCCGTTGCGCCGGGTCGCCCAACCGGAGGAGATCGCCTCGGTGGTGGCCTTCTTCGCCAGCGACGACGCCTCGTACGTATCGGGCCAGACGCTGTACGTCAACGGCGGGGCCCGCTAGCTGCGCTAGCCGGCGGGGTTCATGTCCACGAAGCGGGAGTAGTGCCCCTGGAAAGCAACCGTGATCGTGTCGGTAGGGCCGTTGCGGTGCTTGGCCACGATGAAGTCCGCCTCCCCGGCCCGCGGGGACTCCTTTTCGTAGGCGTCCTCGCGGTGCAGCAGGATCACGACGTCGGCGTCCTGTTCGATGGCGCCCGACTCGCGCAGGTCGGACAGCTGGGGGCGCTTGTCGGCGCGCTGCTCCGAGGAGCGGTTCAGCTGGCTGATCGCCACCACCGGCACCTCGAGCTCCTTGGCCAGCAGCTTGCACTGCCGACTGATCTCGCTGACCTCCTGCTGCCGGCTCTCGACCTTGCGCGGGCTGCTCATCAGCTGCAGGTAGTCCAAGACGATCAGCCGCAGATCGTGCCGTTGCTTCAGCCGCCGGGCCTTGGCCCGAATCTCCATCATCGTCAGGTGCGGGGAGTCGTCGATGAACAGCGGCGCCTGCGCCACCTCGCCCATCCGGCGGGCGAGGCGATCCCAGTCGTCCTCGGTCAACCGCCCGTTTCGCATGCTGGCCAAGGACACCCGCGCCTCCGCCGACAGCAGCCGCATCGTGATCTCCGACCGGCTCATCTCCAGGCTGAAGATGCAGGAGGTCAAGCCATGCTTGACGCTGGCGGCCCGGGCGAAGTCCAACCCGAGGGTGGACTTGCCGATCGCGGGGCGGGCGGCCAGGACGATCAGCTGCCCGGCGTGCAGGCCGTTGGCCAGATTGTCCAAATCCACGAAGCCGGTAGGCACCCCCGTCATCGTGCCGTCGTGGCTCTGAATCGCTTCCAGCTCCACCAAGGTGGGCTGCAGCAACGCCTCGATCGGCTGGTAATCCTCGCTGATGCGTCGTTCGGTGACCTCGTAGACCGCCGCCTGGGCCCGGTCGACCGCGGTGTCGACATCCCCGATGCCATCGGCGCCGTTGTCCGCCGCGTAGCCCAGCTGCACGATGCGGGTCCCGGCCTCGACCAGGCGCCGCAGCACCGCCTTCTCCGCCACGATTTTGGCGTAATAGCCGGCGTTGGCGGCGGTGGGAACACTGCCGATCAGGGTGGCCAGGTACGGCGCACCCCCGGCCCGCCCGATCTCCCCGGTCCGGGCCAGGTGATCGGAAACCGTGACGGCATCCACCGGATCGCCGCGGCCGTAGAGCCCGAGGATCGCGTCGTAGACCAGCTGGTGCGCGGGTCGGTAGAAGTCGGCCGGACGCAGCACCTCCACCACGTCGGCGATGGCGTCCTTGCTCAGCAGCATGCCGCCCAGCACGCACTGCTCGGCGATCATGTCCTGAGGTGGGGTGCGCTCGAAGGTGGGTCCAGCGGTGGAGGACTGCTCCGGTGCGCGCAGCATTTCGACGGCCACGAGTGTGCTTGCCTCCACGATCTGGTCGAGCGCCGAGTCGGTGCGGCGACTGTGCCGCGGGGCACCGACAGAATCCGTAGCTGCGGCGGCACGGGACCGTACGGTTCGGCGGGCACCGGACTCAACACCCGCTGTGCACAGCGATGTGCACAAGCTGTGGACAGCGAGCGCGGGCGGTTGTGCACCGGGCTGTGGACCGCTGGGGAGGACACGCCGGGAGAATTCGGACACGCCGTATCCGCGCTGTTCACGTGCCGTCCACCTCCTGTGGATGACCGCGTGACGGCGGGACGTACCGCTGTCGTCAGATACCGGGATTCGCCGGGCGGGTCCGGCCGCTCTGCGGGTCCGGCGGGTCCGGCCGCTCGGCGGGTCCGGCGGGTCCGGCGGGTCCGGCGGGTCGGGAGCTCGGCGGGTCGGCGCGTCGGCGCGTCGGCGGGTCCGGCAGACGGCAACGGCCCCGTACCCGGGTGGGTAGGGGGCCGCGCACGCAAGCGGGAGGTCAGGCCGAGACGACCTCCAGCGGGAAGCTGGCCTGCACGTCCGGGTGCAAGTCGACGTGGACCGTATGCGTCCCCACGGCCTTGATGTGTCCGGTCAGCGCAACCTTGCGCCGGTCCAACAGGGGGCCGCCGGCGTCCTTCACCGCGTCGACAACATCCGACGGGGTGACGGAGCCGAACAGCTTGCCGCCCTGACCCGCCCGGGTCTTCAACGTGACGGTAAGCGCCGCGAGTTGGGCAGCGATTTCCTGGGCGTGGCCGAGGTCGCGCACCTGGCGTACTTCCCGGGAGCGTTGGATCGTGACGATCTGCTTCTCGCCGCCCTTGGTCCAGCCGATGGCGAGGCCCTGCGGCACCAGGTAGTTGCGCCCGTAGCCGTCGGCAACCTCGACGATCTCGCCCGGCGCGCCGAGCCCAGCGACCTCTTGCGTGAGGATCAGTTTCATCGTCCGCCCCGCTCTCAGCGAGCCGTGCTGGTGTAGGGCAGCAGCGCCATCTCGCGGCTGTTCTTGACGGCCACCGCGACATCACTTTGGTGCTGCCGGCAGTTGCCGCTGACCCGGCGGGCTCGGATCTTGCCCCGGTCGGAGATGAACTTGCGCAGCGTCGCGGTGTCCTTGTAGTCCACGTAGGTCACCTTGTTCTTGCAAAACTCGCAAACCTTTTTCTTCGGCTTGCGCAGGGGGGCCTTGGCCATCGGTATCAGAACTCCATTGAATGTCGGATGTGGGTTAGAAGGGCGGTTCGTCGGAGAAGCCGCCGGCCGGAGCCGGGGTGGACCACGGGTCGTCCGCGCTGCTGCTCTCGCTGCCGGAACCGCCGGATCCGGTGGACGCGCCGTACCCGCCGCCTCCGGAACCCCCCGAACTGCCAAAACCGCCCGAACCGCCGCCGCGGGTGGTCTTGTTGACCTTGGCCGTGGCGTACTTCAGGGACGGCCCGATCTCATCGACGTCGAGTTCGACGACCGTGCGCTTCTCCCCCTCTTTCGTCTCATAAGAGCGCTGCTTGAGCCGCCCGGAGACGATGACCCGCGCACCGCGGGTGAGGGATTCGGCGACGTTCTCGGCGGCCTGGCGCCAGATGGCGCAGCGCATGAACAGCGCGTCGCCGTCCTTCCACTCGTTGGTGGCTTTGTCCAGCATGCGTGGCGTCGAGGCGACGGTGAAGTTGGCCACGGCCGCGCCGCTGGGCGTGAATCGCAGTTCGGGGTCACCGGTGAGATTGCCGATGACGGTGATGACGGTCTCGCCTGCCATGGGTGCTCCAGCCGGGTCGGGTCGCGAACAGATGAGGCTCTTGGTAGCGCGAGGGTCCGACAGCTAGCGCTGGTCGGGGCGCAGGACCTTGGTGCGCAGCACGGCCTCGTTCAGGTTCAGCTGCCGGTCCAATTCCTTGACCGCGGCCGGTTCGGCGGTCAGGTCGACGACGGCATAAATACCTTCGTGCTTCTTGGTAATTTCGTAGGCCAGGCGCCGGCGGCCCCAAACATCGACCTTCTCGACCGAGCCGCCGGAGTTCTTCACGACCGTGAGGAACTGATCCAGGCTCGGGGCGATGGTGCGCTCCTCGAGATCTGGGTCGAGGATGACCATGAGTTCATAGCGACGCATGCGTGCCCCACCTCCTCCTGTGGACTAGCGGCCACGGTCGTTCCGTGGCAGGAGGGCGTCTGCGTCAGCGGACGAGGACAGGGTAACAGCCGGTCAGGCTCGCTGACTCCGCTGTCCACAGGGGCGCCGGCGGTGAAGTCCGCTGGGCCGCCGCGGGGCTGCGTTAACCGCGACGCGGCCCCAGCACCCGGCGGAGCGCGAAGCACAGCCCCACCAGAGCGATCCCGGCGATCGTGGCGGGCAGCCCCAGGGCCCGGGCGGGCACACCCATCCCAGGGAGCCCGGTGCCGTGGCCGATGGCGGCCGCCCGGATCGCTGCTGCCGGGAAGGCGGGGCCCGATGCCGGCGGCGCACCGGCGGGAGTGCGGACCGAAGGCGCGGCTGCCGGGCTCGGCGCGGGGCCACCGGTGGGCGTGACCTGGTGGGGATCCACGTTCGGGCCAGCACCCGACTGAGTTCCGTTCAGGCCGAAACCGGACTGCGCTCCGTTCAGGCCGAAACCGGACAGCGCCCCGTTCTGGCCAGCGCCGCCGTTCTGGCCAGCGCCACCGTTCGGGTCGGCGCCGGACCGCGCCCCGTTCGGACCAGCGCCGGGCTGCACGCTGTTCGGGCTGGTCGCTGACGGCTGGCCAGTCGGCGTTCCTGGGCCGCTTGGCGCCGCCCCACCGCTGCTGGCCGGCGCTCCGCCGGGGACCGGCTGAGGCGCTGCCGGGTTCACCTGCAGCCGCGCGTCCCTGGTGGCGTTGATGTGCGGCAGGCCGTCTTCGCCATGAACCAGGAACGTGCCAACCGCGGCGAGCACCGTACGGGGGTTCCCAGTGCCCGCGCCCTTCGCGGCGACGATCACCGTGGTCGGTTGGGCGGGGTGCGCCTGGTCGGTGACGGTCACCGTCAGCGAGGTGTCCGCTTCGTTGGTGATGACCAGGCTCTGGCCGGCCACCGCCTGGTAACTCGCGCGGTCGAACCCGCCGTTGATGACCCCCAGCGATGACTGCCAGGTGATCGGGACGGTGGCCGCACCAGCCTCGGCCGGCGGCCCCAGCCCGAGTACCGCGACGAACGACAGTGCGGCGGCGAGCACTGCGAGGCCGACGCGTGAGAAGCCAGGCACACCTCTCTGTTCTCCGTCCGGGCCGCGGTTCCTTCCCCGATGGAGGAATCCTGTCGGAACAGCCAGGTCGCCGCCGACCCGGCGGGCTCCGGTCAGCTTCCCTAGGCTCCGACCATGACAGCACTGCGCATCGGTGCCCACGTCGATGCCGCCGACCCGCTCGGCGAGGCGGCGGCCCGCGGCGCCGAGGTGGTGCAGTTTTTTCTCGCCGATCCGCAGGATTGGAAGGCGCCGGTGCCGCGCGCAGACGCGCCCGCGCTGGCCGCGCAGTCCGACACGTTGATCTTCGTGCATGCCCCGTACGCCCTGAATGTGGCGAGCGCGAACAACCGGATCAGGATCCCGAGCCGCAAGCTGCTCGACCAGCATGCCGCCGCCGCGGCCGAGGTCGGGGCAGCCGGTCTGATCGTCCACGGGGGTCACGTCACCGCAGATACCCCGGAAGGGGTAGGTGTCGAGAACTGGCGCAAGCTATTCGCCCGAGCGGCCGAGTCCGGCGGCTTCCCGGTGCCGATTCTGATCGAGAACACCGCGGGTGGAGAGCACGCGATGGCCCGCAGGTTCGACGCGTTGGCCCGGCTATGGGATGCGGTGGGCAGCCACAACGTGGGGTTCTGCCTGGATACCTGTCACGCCCATGCCGGTGGGGAGGAATTGGCGGACATCGCCGATCGGGTGCGGGCGATCACCGGCCGGATCGATCTGGTCCACCTCAACGACAGCCGGGACGGCTTCGACTCGGGACGGGACCGCCATCAGAACCTGGGCGAGGGGGAAATCGACCTGGAGCTGCTCCTGGAGGTCGTGCGGACCGCGGGTGCCCCCGTGGTCTGCGAGACGCCCGGCGGGGCGGCGGGGCAGGCGGGAGACATCGCGCTCGTCCGCGAGCGGCTTTAGGACATGGGCTCAACACGCTTGCTAGCCCCGCGTAAACCCTGCGTAACTGTGCCCTCAACCCTCCGTGATCCCCTCCGGTGATCATGCGAGTTTGGCCGTGAATTCGCGATTTTTACGACCAAACTTGCATGATCGATGATGAGCGCCGCGGACGGATTGAGGAGCGCGACGGTTACGTGTTACCGGCGCTGACCAACACGTCGCCGTAGGCGTGGCGGGCGGCGCGGTGGCGCGGGTGGCGGTCCGGCGCCCCGTCGAGCAGCCCACCGGCCGGGTCGTCCACGCCGTCGCGCCGGACGACGTCGAGCTCGGGGGAAAAGATCTCGCGCACGACGAGCCCAGCGATGCCCAGCAACACCAGATCGCGGGGGAGCACCCCGAAGAAGAAGAACCACGGGTAGGCAATCCCACGCAGCTGCGTGCTCGCGGTATCGACGTAGATCAGGTGCGCGTAGAGCAAGATCAGCAACAAGACCTCCGTGGCCTGCCAGACCAGGAAGGCGCGCCACCTAGGCCGGGCGAGGGCAAATAGGGGCAGCAGCCACAGCACGTACTGCGGGGAGTAGACCTTGTTCGTCAACATGAAGGCCAGCACGCTGAGGAAGGCGACCTGGCCGAGCCGCGGCCGGCGAGGTGCCCACCCGATGAGCGCCACGACCGCGAGCAGCAGCAGGCCCAGCAACGTTGCGCTCCACAGGTTCAACCAGAACGGCGGCCGGCCGGCCGCCTGATCCTGCGGGTCCCAGAAGTGGTTCGCCCCGAACACGGCGTATTGGAAGGCATAGAGCAGCGAGTTGTATTCGGTGCCGCGGGCCGAGTTGAACGCGTAGAACCGGCCGAAGCCGGCCGGGTTGGCGAGCCACACCGGCAGGTCCACCACCAGCCAGGCAGCCGAGGCGGCCAGGACCAGCCGGCGGAAGGCCCGCATCTGGCCGGCCCGAAGGCAGAGCGCGAAAAGCGGCACCAGCAGCAGTAACGGGTAGAACTTGGTGGCGACGCCTAGGCCGAGCAGGAGCCCCGCGACGGCCGGCGCCTTGCGGGACCAGGCAAACAGCGCGCCCGCGGTGAAGGCGACCGCGGCCAGGTCCCAGTTGACGTCGCCGTGCAGGGCCAGCGCGGGGGCGGCCCCGATCAGCGCGGCGTCCCAGATGCGGCGCTTGCCGGCGGTCAGACCGGTGAGCACCACCGTGCATAGCGCGCAGATGAGCAGGATCGCCGCGGTGACGTCGAAGAAGAACCGCGCCCGGCGCGCGCTGTAGTCGCTCTGCGCCGTGGTGGCCTTGTTCTTCACATCCTGGCTCGCGCCCGAGACCTGGGCGGCGGCGATCGCGTGCTGCTCGGCGCTGGTGGGGTTGATGAACACATGGGTAGCGCCCTCGGCGGCTCCCATCAGACCAGCGATGATCACTGGGTATTCCACGTACTTGTGGTGCACCACCCCCCCGGCACCGGGCTGCGGGGTGATGTTGTCCAGCAGCGGAATCTTGCCGCTGTCCAGACCCTCGGCGTACCAGAGGGCCAGGACGTCGGTGTAGCACACGCGGGTGTACTGATATTCGTGGCTGTAGCCGTGCGTGGCGCACAACGACTTGTTCATCCAGCCGAGGGCGCAGACGAACGCGGTCAGGGCGAGGAGCACCCGAACGGGGAGCCAGAACCGGCGCTCGTGCAGGCGCGAATGCCGGCCCGGCGGGCCGCCGATGATCGCCGACGTGGCCCGGATGAACGGATCGGTCTGGCTGGGCAGCACCGGTGCGGCCACCGGTTAACCGCCCGGACTTCGGGCGGCCGGAGAAGCGCCCCCGGCGGCCGCACTGGCGGGCGCCGCCGAGCTGGTCACCGGCGGGAGCGTGGGGGTCGGTGGTGGGCTGCTCGTCGGCGGCAGCAGGGACGAGGTCACTGGCGAAGCGCTGACCGACACGGACGAAGGTGCGCTGCTGGTCGACGGGGGAGCGGAGGAACTGGTCGTGGGTGGCGCGGTGGAGCTCGGCGGGGCGGAACTCGACGGCGGGGGCGAACTCACCGGGGGGGCCGGCTGGTTCAGCGTTGCCGGTGGCGCGAACTGCAGCAGGGGTTGGCCGGTGAGCGCGGCATTCATGTATTCCTGCCAAATCGGCGCGGCCGCGGTCGCCCCGGTGACTTCGGCGCAGCCGCAGGCCGTATAGGGGGTGATGGTTTGCGCGACACCGTTGGGTTTGGGATTGGAGACGGCAACCACCGTCGACAGCTGCGGGGTGTACCCGTCGAACCAGGCGGCCACGTCATTGGTGACCGTGCCGGTCTTGCCGGCGGCCAGCCGGCCCCCGTCCAACTGGTTGCCCTTGGCGGTGCCCTGGGTCAGCACCTGCTGCATCGCGTAGGTCGCGTCGTCGGCGACCTTCTCCGAGAGCACCTGACTGGTGGTGTGGTTGGCCTGGTAGAGCACGTGCCCGGATCGGTCGACCACCTTCTCGACCAGGTACGGGGTTGTCTGACGCCCCCTGTTAGCGAACGTGTCATAGACCTTGGCCATGTCAATAGGCCGCACGCCGGTGGTGCCCAGCGCAATTTCCGGCACCGGGGGGAGAGTCACCGAGGCCGGCACGCCGAGGGCGTGCGCCAGATCCACCACCTTCTGCGGATCCGCGTCCCGGGCGAGGGCGATGTACACCGTGTTCACCGAATGCGCGGTCGCGGTCGGCAAATCGATCTGGCCGTACTGCTCGTCCACCCCGTTGACCTGGAAGTTGTGAATCGGGGTGCCGTTGAAGGTCTGCGGCGAGGAACCGTCGTAGGTCTTGCTCAGCGGTATGCCACCCTCAAGCGCAGTCGCCAGGGTGATCGGCTTAAACGACGACCCCGGCTCCGGCGCGAGGAAGCTGACCGAGTCGGCCTGCCCAGCCTTCTTACCGCCGTAATAGGCCTTGATCGCGCCGGTCCGGGGGTCGGTGGAGACCAGCCCGATCCGAAGCCCGGCAGGTGCCCCCTGCGAATGGTCGGCCACCGCCTTCTCCGCGGCCGCCTGCGCCGTCTTGTCGACCGTCGTGCTCACGGTCAAGCCGCCGAGATCGACTGTGCTGTCGCCGAGCTTGCTGCGCAAGAAGCCATCGACCTTCGCGTCGATGTACGAGGTGGGGCCGTTGTTCTTGGCTCGCTGCGCCGCCGCCTGCGCCGGGATCGTGGTCGGGTAGGGAAGCGCCTGCCGCTGGGCGCTGGTCAACGCCTTGTCCTTCACCATCTGGTCGACGACCTCGTTCCAGCGGGCCTTCGCCGCCTGCGGGTTAGCCCGTGGATCGAGGTAGCTGGGCGCCCGGATCAGGCCGGCCAACACCGCGCCCTCGCCGGGACCCAACTGCTTCACCGGCTTGCCGAAGTAGGCCTGGCTGGCGGCCTCGATCCCGTAGGCGCCGCGACCGAAGTAGATGGTGTTGAGGTAGAACTCGAGGATTTGGTCCTTGGAGTACTTGCGGGACAGCTTGACCGCCAGCACCACTTCCTTGATCTTGCGGGTGAAGGTGCGCTGTTGGCCCAGGTAGGCGTTCTTGGCGTACTGCTGGGTGATGGTTGAGCCACCCTGCTTGATGCCGCCGCCGGCCACGTCCGCCAGCAGGGCCCGTCCGATCCCGCGGATCGACACCCCCGCCTCGTGATAAAAGTTGTGATCCTCGGCAGCCAGCACCGCGTCCCGGACCGGGACCGGTACATCGGAGAGCGGCACGTTGGTGCGGTTGACCTGACCGATCGTGTCCAGGGTGGAGCCGTCGACGTAGGTGAGGCGTACCTGCTGAGGCATGGCCACCGTGTTGGGCAGCGGGACCTGTACCGCCGCGTAGACGATGCCGACCAGGGCCACGAACGCAAAAAATATGGTGCCGAGCGCGCCCAGGATCACCACCTTGGTGCGCCGACGACGCCGGCCCCACCAGGCACGCATGGCGCGCAGCGGGCGGGGACGGGCGGGACTCATCGGTGGCTCACGGGCGAGTGATCTTCCCTCTTCGTCGGAAACGAACCATCGTGCGGGCAGCCGCGCCAGGCGCTGGCGCCGATTCGACCTTCGCGCGGGGTGCGCTCAGCGTTGCGCGGCCGACCGGCTGGATGCGGGTCGGCGCGCGCGTGATGCTCCCTTACCGACGACGTATGAGGTGACCAAGTGGTTCCACGAGCAGTTCCGGCACACCTCGACGACGTAGACGTGCAGGTCGGGATGCTGCCGCGCCAGCGTGGCGATCTCCCGAACCGAGCGCGGTCGGCCTGAGGTGTCCTTGAGCGCATCGCCGTAAACGTAGGTGACGTGGGTGAGCGGTTCACGGGCGACCCCACCGCGGCACACCGGACAGGGGGTCTGGGTCGACTCGCCGTGATACTTCGCGGCCCGCAGCAGGTAGGGATGAGCGTCGCAGACATCCACGGTGCTGGCCCGACCCGAGAACAGGTCAGCGAGCAGCGCGCGCCGGGCGAGCGCGTAATCGATCACCTGCCGGGGTCGCTGCGTCACTGGAGAAGGCTACGACGTGACCCAGCCGGGTGTCGGGCAAACCCGCCGCTGATCGGACACGCGCCAGACATCTGCTGTTTGCACGAGGAGCTCAACTGTCCTATCGTGGCAACCTATCGGTCCGATACATCGAGTGGACGACTCGAGCGGCCCGGGTGACCTGAGGAGAACTCATCGCACGTCAAGCCAGCGGACAGGGCGGGGCCGGAGCACCGGTCAGCGTCCTGGATCTTGCTGTTCTCGGGCTGCTGCATGAGTCCCCGATGCACGGTTACGAGCTGCGCAAGCGGTTGAACGCCTCCCTGGGATCCCTGCGCGCGTTCTCCTACGGCTCGCTCTACCCGTGCCTGCGCCGGCTGCAGGTACAGGGCCTGCTTACCGTGGATGACTCGGCGGCCGCGACCAAGTTGTCCGGTCGTAGCCGGGTCGTCTACACGCTGACCGCGGACGGCAAGGAGCGCTTCGCTGAAATGCTCGGCGAAGGTGGCCCGGCCGCCTGGGAGGACGACGCGTTCGGCGTGCACATGCGGTTTTTTGCGCAGACCGATGCCACCACCCGGCTGCGGATCCTGGAAGGTCGGCGCTCCAGGGTCGAGGAGCGACGCGAAGGAATGCGCGCGGCACTCGCCCGGACCCGGGAGCGGCTCGACGGCTACACCCTGAAGCTGCAGGAGCACGGGCTGGAGTCCGCCGAGCACGAGGTGCGCTGGCTGACTGAGCTGATCGACTCGGAACGCTCCGAGCAGAGCGCGCCGATCAGGACCGAGCGTTCCGCCCAGGGCGCGATCGTGCCGCCGCCTGGATCGGCGGGCCCGCATGACTGACCACGAAGTTCCCACCGCCCCCGGCGAACGCCGGGATCTCACTACGAAGGAGACCCGCATGGGTTCCGTTCGGCCGTCCATCCGGGTAGCCATCGTCGGCGTCGGCAACTGCGCCTCATCGCTGATCCAGGGCGTGGAGTTCTATCAGAACGCCAACGCCGAGCAGCGCGTACCGGGGTTGATGCATGTCGAACTCGGCGGCTATCACGTGCGGGACGTGCAGTTCGTGGCGGCGTTCGACGTCGACGGCAAAAAGGTCGGCCGGGACCTGTCCGAGGCGATCGTGGCGTCGGAGAACAACACGATCAAGATCTGCGACGTGCCCCCGACGGGCGTCACCGTCCAGCGCGGCCCCACTTACGACGGTCTCGGTGAGTTCTACCGGGAGATCGTCGATGAGTCGGACGAGCAGCCCGTCGACGTGGTGCAGGCCCTGAAGGACGCCCAGGTCGATGTGATGGTCTCCTACCTTCCCGTCGGCAGCGAGGAGGCGGACCGCTTCTACGCGCAATGCGCCATCGACGCGAAGGTGGCCTTCGTGAACGCCCTGCCGGTGTTCATCGCGAGCGACCCGGTTTGGGCGCAGAAGTTCACCGATGCCGGGGTCGCGATCGTCGGCGATGACATCAAGAGCCAGGTGGGCGCGACCATCACCCATCGGGTTCTCGCCAAGCTGTTCGAGGATCGCGGCGTGGAGCTGCTGCGCACCTACCAGCTGAACTTCGGCGGCAACATGGACTTCAAGAACATGCTGGAGCGCAAGCGGCTGCAGTCCAAGAAGATCTCCAAGACGCAGTCCGTGACCAGCCAGATCCCGCACGAGATGCGCGGCGCGGACGTGCATATCGGTCCTTCGGATCACGTGCCGTGGCTCGATGACCGCAAGTGGGCCTACGTCCGGCTCGAAGGGCGCAGCTTCGGTGACACCCCGCTGAACCTGGAGTACAAGCTCGAGGTGCACGACTCGCCGAACTCGGCTGGGGTGATCATTGACGCCATACGCACGGCGAAAATCGCCCAAGACCGCGGTATCGGCGGCCCGGTGCTTTCGGCGTCGAGTTACTTCATGAAGAGCCCGCCGGTCCAGTACAGCGACGACGAGGCGCGCGACGCGGTGGAGGACTTCATCGCTGGCCGCTTGGAGCGCTAGCGCTCCAAGCCATAGGTCCAGTGAGCGCTAGCGCTTCAAGCCATAGGTCCGGTGAGCGCTAGCGCTGCAAGCCATGGGTCCGGTGCAGCGCTAACCGGACGCCTACGCTCGGTGGGTGGGTAACCCGCGCGGAACCTCGCCGTGGTCGCTGCTCTCGGCCGGCGGTTTTCGTCGGCTCTACGTTGCGCGCCTGACAAGTCAGTTCAGCGACGGAGTTCTGAACGCGGCGCTGGTCAGCTTCGTGGTGTTCTCCCCCGAGCACGCCACCAGCGCCTCGGCGGTCGCCGGGACCCTCGCGGTCGCGCTGCTGCCCTACAGCCTGCTCGGGCCCTTCGCCGGGATCCTGATCGATCGGGTCTCGCGTCGGCAGGCGCTGGTCCTCGCCAACCTGACCCGGGCCGCTGTGCTCGCGGTGCTGGCGGGGCTGGTGAGCTTCGGGCACACCGGCGCCGACTTCGAAGTCGTCGCCCTCGTGGCCTACTCCATTGCCCGCTTCGTCCTGGCGACCCTGTCGGCCGGGCTGCCGCTGGTCGTCGAGCCGCGGGCGCTCGTGCCGGCGAACTCCCTGTCGACCACCTCCGGGGGCGTGCTGGTGCTGGTCGGCGCGGGGGTGGGTGCTGCGCTCCGGGCCGTCTTCGGAGGCGGAGATCGGCAGATAGCCGGCATCGTTGTCCTCGCCGCCCTCGCGTACGTGGGCGCGGCTTGGGCCGCGGGCCGGCTGGGGCGCGCGGAGATCGGCCCGGTCGAGCGCGTCGCCCGCGGATCCTGGCGTCGCGAGCTGCTCGCGGTTGCCCGGGAGTCTGCCGACGGGGCGCTGGGGGTCTGGCGCACCCGACCGGCTCGCGACGCGCTGGCGGCGCTGATGGTCCAGCGGGCCGCCTACGGATTCGCGGTCGTCGTGACCATTTTGCTGTTCCGCAACTACTTCAGCAGCGGGGTCGGCGGGCTGGCGGTGGTTACCGCCTTCGCCGGGGTGGGCACGATCACCGCCGCGATCATGACCCCGCGCGGGGCCCGTCAGTTCGGGCGCGGGCGCCTGATGATCGCGGTGTACGTGCTGGCATTCGCCGCCGAGTTGGCGTTCGGGTTGCCGTTCACCCAACCGGCGTTCGCAGTCACGGCCCTGCTGGTGGGGTTCAGTGTGCAGGCGGCAAAGATCTGCACCGATTCCATCGTGCAGCAGACGCTGCCGGACGCGTTGCGCGGCCGGGCGTTCAGCGTTTACGACATGCTGTTCAACGTCAGCTACGTCGGCGCGGCGCAACTGGCGCGCTTGTTGCCCCCGAACGGGAAGTCGGTGCCGGCAACGGTGCTCACCGCCGTGGCGTACGCGGGATGCGCGGTGCTGTTCGTCGCCCTGCGGCGCGGCAGCGACGATGGCACGGCGCCGCGTCTCCCGGACCAGGTGCACCCCGTGGTGTGCTCAGCGGCTGCCCAGCCGGTCGAGCGGTAAGCCGGCGGGGAGCACCGGCGGCGCCAGGCTGGCCAGCACCCCCAGTAGCTGGCCCACCGGATTCGGGCCACTGCCGATCGGCGGGATCGGCGGCACGGGCGGGATGGGCACTGGCGGGAGCGGCACCGGCGGTGACGGCGCCGGAGCCGGCGGGATCGGTACCGGCCCGGGCGGACCCGGAACAGGCGGACCCGGAACAGACGGACCCGGAACAGGCGGACCCGGCGCAGACGGGCCCGGCGCAGACCGGCCCGGCAGGAGCTGAGCAGGCGCCGGTGTCCCGGACGGGGACCGGCCGCCCGGTCCGGCCGGGGAGGCGGGTATCGCCGACGCTTGGGAGCGGCCAGCGTTCGCGGCGGCCACGAGCCTCGCGGTGAGGGGCGTGCCGTCCGGCGCCATCCCCCCGGGCGTGTCGATCAGCGCCGTGATCGCGTCTTGCACCGCGCCCAGCGGAGCCGAGGCCAGTGCGGCGAGCACCCCCCACGACCCGCCGGCTGCGCGTAGCGCCCGGATCGACCGGTAGGCCTGATCCGGTCGGGAGCCGCGGGCAGTCGTCGCTATCGCGAGCGGAAGGACCCGCTCGGACAGCGGGGCGGCAAACTCGCCCGCCGTCGCCTTGGTTTCGAGCGCCTGCACCGAGGGGACCGAGGGGAGCAGCCGCGGCAACGCGGCGTCGAGGGCGACGGCGACTGCCGCACCGCCCGGCCCGTCCAGGCCGGCCGCGCGCCGGCGCAGGGCACGATCCTCTGAGACCAGGCCGAGGTCGGCGATCTGATCCAAGGCGTCGTCCCGCAAGGCGAGGGGTCTGGCCGCCGCCGGAAGGGAGACGCCCGGGACGATCAGCTCCGAAAGCGGCGGCACGGTCCGACTGCGGCCGCCGACGCGGATCGTCGCAGACCCGCCCGTGTACAGGGCGACCCGCACCGAAAACCCGCGCTGCACGCGGACCGCGGTCCGGCCCAGCGCGCTGATCTGCACGTCCGCCGCGGTGAGCACCACGCCGGGGCCACGCCGCCGGTCGATGACGACGGTGCCGAGGAGCAACTCGTAAACCGACCTGGCTTGCAGTTGCAGTTCGCTGGCCGGACCGAGCGTGGTCCGGCGTCCTCCGGTGGTCAGCACCGGAGAGCCGGTGGTCGACCTGATCCGTGCACCGGCGAACAACTGCTCGCCCTCGGTGGCGGGGTGCTCGACCCCGGCGGCGTCAGCGACGAACGCGCCGGCCGCCCCAGTCAGCACGGTGACCGCGTCGGACGGTTGGGGGGAGCAGGCACCGAGACCGGCGAGGCAGACGACAATCGCGCCGGCCAGCAGCCCGATCGGGGCCATCGCGCCGGCCGCCCGCCGCGCCCGCCGATTCGTCCGGGTCTGTCCCTGCACGCTCGCTATCGTGCGCCGCCGATGGACCAGGGCGGCATAGCCCGAAATGACTAGATTACGGGGCGGGCGGCAGCAGGTCGCGAGCCGCGGCCCACCGGCGCAGCTCCTGCTCCACCCCGGCCCGACCGAGCAGGCCGCGATCCAGCCGGATCTCGAGCAGGTACGCGTAGGCCTGCCCCACCAGCGGACCGGGTGGGATCCCCAGCACCGCCATGATCGCGATGCCGTCCAGCTCCGGGCGGATTGCCCGCAGGTCCTCCTGCTCCTGCAGCCGGGAGATCCGCTCCTCCAGGGCGTCGTAGGCGGCGGCGAGGCGGGCCGCCTTGCGCTGATTGCGGGTGGTGCAGTCGCTGCGGGTCAGCACGTGCAAACGCTCCAGCTGCGGGCCGGCGTCGGTGACGTAGCGGCGGACGGCCGAATCCGTCCAGGACCCCTCCCCGTATCCGTGAAAGCGCAGGTGCAGCGCGACGAGCTCGGTCACCGCGCTGACGGTGTCCTTGGGGAAGCGCAACGCCTTCAGCCGGGTCCGCGCCATCCGGGCCCCCACCATCTCGTGCTTATGGAACGACACCTTGCCGGGGGCCATCACCTTCTTGGTGGCCGGCTTGCCGATGTCATGCAGCAGGGCCGCGAGCCGCAGCACCAGATCCGGCCCACCGCCGGGCAGTCGGGACTCCAGCGCGATGGCCTGCTCGAGCACCCGCAGCGTGTGCGCGTACACGTCCTTGTGCTGAGCGTGCTCGTCGATCGACAGCTTCAGGGCGGGCAGCTCCGGCAACACGTGATCAGCGAGCCCGGTGTCGACCAGCAACTCCAGGCCGGTCACCGGGTCCGGGCCGAGCAGCGTCTTGATCAGCTCGTCGCGCAACCGCTCCGGGGCGACGATCAGCAGCCGGTCGCCCAACTCCGCCATGGCGGCCAGGACCTCGTTCGTCGGACGCAGGCCGAGGGTGGCGACGAAGCGGGCCGCGCGCATCATCCGCAGCGGGTCGTCGCCGAAGGACTCGACCGCCGGCGCGGGGGTCCGCAGCACCGCGTCCAGCAGGTCGCGGAGCCCCCCGAAGGGATCGACAAAGACAAGTTCCGGGACGCTGACCGCCATCGCGTTGACCGTGAAGTCGCGCCGGAGCAGGTCTCCTTCCAGGCTCTCCCCGAAGCTCACCTGCGGATTGCGAGACGCTGGGTCGTAGTGCTCGGACCGGTAGGTCGTGACCTCGCAGCGCACGCCACCGCGGGCGAGGCCCACGGTGCCGAACTCGATGCCCACGTCCCAGGTCTCCTGCGCCCAGCCGCGGGCCAGCGCCTGCACCTGCTCGGGCCGCGCGTCGGTGGTGAAATCCAGGTCCGGCGTCTGCGCGTGGCGCCCGAGCAGCAGGTCCCGCACCGACCCGCCGACCAGATGCAGCGGATGGCCGGCGGCCGCGAACCGCTCGCCGAGCTCGACCGCAAGCGCGGGCACCTGGAGCAGGTCGGCCAGCGCCTGTTCGGAGCCGTCGCGCGGGGCGCGCAGATCGATCGTGGGCACGACGCAGCAGCGTAGGGCCGAGCCGGGCAGCTGATTGCCGCGACCGCCATCCGTGTCGACAACGGCGCCGCCGGATGGCGTGTCTACGATCGAGCCATGGCCGCAGCGCAGGGCCCCGGAGGCCCGGGGCGCACCCCACGGCGGCCGATCCCGGCGGAGGGGCAACACCCGCCCGTGCCCGGGCGGGTGCCCGCGACCCGGTCCGGCCGCACGCCGGGACGTATCGGCGGCCGGGTCGAGGAGACCTCCGCCGGGGGACTGATCCTGGACCGACCCGCCACCGATGCCCGCGCGGTGCTGATCGGCCGGCACGACCGCCGCGGGCGGTTGCTGTGGTCGCTGCCCAAGGGGCACCTCGAGGCCGGCGAGACCCAGGAGGACGCCGCGATTCGCGAGGTTGCCGAGGAGACCGGCATCCGCGGCCGGGTCGTCGGCCGGTTGGGCAGCATCGACTTCTGGTTCACCGCGGACGGCCGCCGGGTCCACAAGACGGTGCATCACTTCCTGCTCATCGCTGAGGGCGGTGAGCTGTCGGATGAGGACGTGGAGGTCGCTGCCGTCGCCTGGGTACCCCTCGGGCAGGCCGCCGCGCAGCTGGCCTACGCCACCGAGCGCGAGCTGCTGGCCCGCGTCCCGAACGTCCTCGCCGACACGGCATGATCGCGCGGCGCCGGCCACGCCGCCCCGGTCGGTGGCGTGGATCAAGGCGCGCCGCCGGATTCCTCGCCGCCGTGACCGCCGCGCTGCTGGCGGCCCCGATGGCGCCGTTGCAGGCGGCCAGCGCGCGATCGGGCCAGCTGCCCGCGGCGCGTACGGCCGACGCGCATCCGCTGCAGGTGGTCATCGATCACCTGGAACCGCCCAGCGCGGGGCCCCGCGACAGCATCACGATCTCGGGCTCGCTGACCAACACCGGGACGGAGCCGCTGGACGGGTTGTACCTGACCGTCGGGCGGGGCAGCATGATCAGCAGCCGCTCCCAGCTGACCAGCGACCTCGCGCAACCCGCGAAGCTGGCCTTCCCCTTCGCCCACCTCACCCAGACCACGGCACCCACGTCCCTGGGGCCGGGTGGCAGCACCCGGTTCTCCACTCGCTTCACCTTGCGCGCCGAGGACATGGACGGGCCGAACGCCACCGTCTACCCGCTGCAGGTGCGGGTCGACAGCAGCGTGGGGCCCCGGTACGGCTTGGGCCAGGCGGACACGTTCCTGCCCTACTTCCCGGGCACCGTCGCCGCGCCGCTGCGGGTGAGCTGGCTCTGGCCGCTGGACGCCCCGCCGGCGCTGGACGCCTCGGACCGGGTTTCCCGCCCCGAGGTGCCGGCCACGTTCGGGGACGGCGGACGGCTCCGGCGGCTGCTCGATCTCGGCCAGCCCCCACCGGCCGCGGCCACGGCCGGCCGGCGCGCGCCGCCCCCACAGCCGTACGCCCCGGTGACCTGGGTGCTCGAACCGTCGCTGCTGGCCACCGCGCAGATCGTCGCCCGGGACGGCTGGCGCCGCACGCCGCCGGCCTCCGGCACGAGTAACGCCGAGACCGGGCGGATGGCCGACGCCGGCGCCCGGCAGTGGCTGGCCGACCTCACCGCCGCGACCGACGGCCAGGACGTGGTGGCGCTGCCGTACGGCGATCCGGACGTGGTCGCGGAGGTCCGGGCCGGGCTCGCCGGCGCGGTGACGACCGCCGCCGCGCTGGGCCGCAGCATCGTGCAGACGGCCCTACCGCGAAGCCACCTGCTGGCCAACGTGGCGTGGCCGATTCACGGTGCGGTCGATCAACCCACCCTGGACGCGCTGGCCGCCGCCGGTGACACCACCGTCGTCGTCGATGGCAGCCAGGTCCCCGCACCGTTGACGGCGATCGCCACCCCCACGATGGTGGCCAGCCTGCCGAGCCGGGCCGCACCCATCCGCGCGCTGGCGACCGACCCCGAAGCGCAGGCGCTGCTGGCCGGCGGCGGCCGCGACGCCCCCAGCAGCCGGATGTCGGCACAGCGCCTGCTGGCCCTGCTGGCGGTGATCGTGCAGGAGGCGCCGAACGGGCGACCAGCGCGGGATCTGCTCCTCGCCCTGCCGCGCGGCGTGGACCCGCCCACCGACTGGGCCCGTTTCGTGCTGCATGACACGCAGGCGTTGCCGTGGGTCGATGCGGTACCGCTGTCGGCAACCGCTCGGGACCAGGTGGGCACCCGCGGGCCGCTGCAGCCCTACCCGGCGGCCGCTCGGGCGGCCGAACTGCCTCCGAGCACATTCAGCGGACGCCCCGGCTCGATCGATGCGCTGCAGTCGCTGGTGGGTGACGTCCGCGGCATGCTCCCGGACAACGCCTTCACCCGGCCGCTGGATCAGGCCCTGCAGCGCGCGGCATCGGTGGACTGGCGGCCGGCGAACTCGCCCGGCCGCACGCAATCGCCGGGACTTGTCGGGAGCACCGCCCTGCGCGATCAGGTCGCGCAGCTCGCCGGCGGGCTGCTGCATGGGGTCAAGGTCGCCGCCTCGGGCCAGGTCACGTTGACCAGCCGCACCGGAACCGTTCCGGTCACCGTGGAAAACGGGCTGGACGAGCGGGTGCGGGTACGGCTGACCTTGATCGCGACCGACCGCAGCAAGCTCGCGCCGGCCGCGCCGCAGGACGTCACCGTGGCCGCGCGCCGAAAACAGCGGGTGCTGGTCCCGGCCACCACCCAGCGCGCCGGCACCTTTCGGGTGAGCCTGGTCCTGACCACGCCCGACGGCCACCCCATCTCCATCCTGCCGCTCGTCGTGCACTCCAGCGCCTACGGGCTGATCACCTTGGCGATCACGCTGTCCGCACTCGGCGTCCTGATCATCGCGCTGCTGGTACGGCTCACCCGGCGGCTGCTGGATCGGCGCCGGCGGGGCGCCGCCGCCCCCTCGTGACCGACGACGGCTCCGGGCTGGCCCGCGGCGGCGCGGCGATGGCCCTGGGGACGATCGCCTCCCGGGCTACCGGGTTCCTGCGCACCGTCGCGGTGCTCGCCGCCCTGGGTACCACCGGGGTGGCCGACGCCTACAACGTCGCCAATACCACCCCGAACATCGTTTACGACTTGCTGCTGGGCGGAATCCTGTCGAGCGTCGTGGTCCCGTTGCTGGTCCGGGCGGCCCGGGAAGACGACGACGGCGGGGAGCGGTTCACCTCGGTCCTGTTCTCGGTGACCCTGGTGGCGCTGGGCATTGCGACCGTGCTCGGGGTGCTCGCCGCCCCGCTGCTGGTGCGTCTCTACCTGGGCACCGCCGGACCCGGTCGCACCCAGGCCGAACTGAACCTGGCCGTCCGGTTCATCCAGATCTTCCTCCCGCAGCTGCTGTTCTACGCGGCCACCGCGCTGGCCGCCGCGGTGCTGAACATCCGCGGCCGGTTCGGCGCCGTAGGCGCGGCGCCGGTGGTCAACAACGTCATCGTCATCGCCGTCGCCGGTGTGTTCATTGCCACCGCCGATCGCACGCACCTGAGCAGCACGCTCAACGCCCGCGACACGCTCCTGATCGGCGTCGGGACCACCCTCGGCGTGGTCGGCATGACGCTGGCGCTGGTGCCTTCGCTGCGCGCCACCGGACTGCGGTTGCGCTTCGTGCCGGACTGGCGCGAGCCGCGCCTGCGGGTTGCCGCCCGGCTCGGCGGGTGGGTGCTGGCGTACGCAGCGGTGAACCAACTCGGCTACGTGGTGATCACCCGGCTGGCGGACCGGCACGGCGGCGACTTCACGATCTACTCGGCCGCATACCAGTTGTTCTCCTTGCCGCACGCGATCGTCGCGGTGTCGGTCATCTCCGCCCTGATGCCAGGACTCTCGGCCTCTGCCGCGGACGGCAATCTGGCCGCGGTGCGGGCCCAACTGTCCCGCGGCTTGCGGCTCAGCTTCGTCCTGCTGCTGCCCGCGGCCCTGGGCCTGGCGGCGTTAGCCCAACCGGTCGCCGCCGGCGCGTTGCACTACGGCGCGACCACGACCGGGGGCGCCCGGCTGATCGGGGACACGCTGGCCGCCTTCGCCCTGGGGCTGCCCGCGTTCAGCTGCTACCAGCTGCTGCTGCGCGCGTTCTACGCCCAGCAGGACAGCCGCACCCCCGCGCTGATCAACGTTGCCGTCAACGTCGTCAACGTGGGGGCCGATCTGCTCTTGTTGGTCCTGCTGCCGCAACACCTGCGGGTGCCGGCCCTGGCCGCCGGCTTCGCCCTTTCCTACGTGGTTGGCGCCCTCGTCGCCGGTCGATTGCTGCGCGCCCGACTCGGCGGCCTGGACGGCTCCCGGGTGCTCCGCCTGAGCGTCCGGGCCGCCCTCGCCGGACTCGTCGCGGCCGTGACCGCCCGGGTGGTCGCCGACCTGGTCCGCGGCCTGCTGGGGCCGGGCACGGCGGCGGCCATCGTGGCCGTGCTGCTCGGCGGCGCCGTCGGTTCGGTGATTTTCATCCGCGGGGCCCGCCTGATGCGCATTCGCGAAATGACCGGTTTGACCACTCTGCTGCGCCGGCGCTGACCGAACCACCCGGGCGCCGCGATCATGCGGGTCAAGACCGACCCCCCCGCGGGCCGAAAGCTGTGTCGTGGTCATTGGCTGGCTGACGCGAATCGCCGTCGCCCTCGCGGTGGTGTTCGTGATCGGGTATGACGGCATCGCCCTGACCGCATCCCATCTCGGGGCGGTCGACGATGCGAATCAAGCCGCCAGCGACGCCGCGTCCAGCTGGCGCACGAGTCACGACCTGCAGGCCGCCGCGATGGCGGCCGCCGCGGTCCTCCCGGCCAGCGAAACCCTGATCCCCACCAGCCTGGTCATCGCCACGGACGGCAGCGTGCAACTGCAGGTGCATCGCGTCACCGCGACCCTGATCGCCCAGGACGTGCCGGGCGTGAAGAAGTGGGTGGCGTTCACGGTGACCGGCACTGCGTCGGCGCCCGTCTCGTGAGGCCCACTGCCTCCGCTCGGCGCACGCCCGGCGCCGGCTACATACGCGGCGCAGCCGCCGGGCACATACGCGGCGCTGCCGCTCGGCAGATACGCGGCGCCGCCGCGGTGCTGGCCGTCACGGCCGCCATCGTCGGTACGGCCCTCACCGGCCCGGCCCGCGCCGATGGCCCGACCGAACGGGCGGCACAGCTGGCGCAGCAGGTCAACGATCTGCAGCATCAAGCGGAGGCCGCCACCGAGGCCTACGACGCGGCGCAGGGACGCCTGGCCCAGCTCGTGACCGCGAGCTCGCTCGCCGAGCAGCAGGCGGAACAGGCGAAGGCCCAGGACACCCAGCGGGCGGCCGGCGCCGAAACCCAGATCCGGGAGCTGTACATGCTCGGCGGCCCGGACGTGCTCTACGTGAGCCTGTTCACCGCGGGCGGCGGCTCGGCGAGCGCCTCCGTCGTGCAGGGCCGGTTGTTGGCCGCGCGCGGGATCCTGCGGGCGGATCGCCGGGCCGCCAACGTCGCGCAGCAGTTTTCCGCCGCCGCGGACTCGGCCGCCGCGACGGCCACCCGGCTCGCCACCCAGCAGAGCGCGCTGGAAGCGGACGTCGCCGCCAAGGGGGACGCGGTCCGCGCCGACCTGGCCCGCACCCAGCAGCTGCTGGCCAGCGCCAACGCCGATGTCCTCGCCGCGGCCCAGGCCGACGCGCTGCAACGCGCCGAAGCGGAACGGGTCGCGTTTTTACAGGCGGTCGCGCAGGCCCAGGCGGCCGCGGCGCTCAGCAGCGCCGGGCTCAGCGCCGCCGGCCTGGGCGCGGGGCTCACCGCCCCCGGGCTGACGCCCATCACCCCGAGCACCGTGGGCGGGGCGGCCCTTGCCGCGGCCGAGGCCTTGTCCGGCGCCCCGTATCAATGGGGGGGCAACGGGCCGGGAAGCTACGACTGTTCGGGACTGACGAAGGCCGCGTACGCCACGGTCGGGATCCGGCTGCCGCGCACCGCGGCGGAGCAGTACCAGTCCGGTCCGCACGTGCCGCTGAGCCAGTTGGCGCCCGGGGACCTGCTGTTCTGGGCCAGCGACCCGAACAACCCCGCCACCATCGAGCACGTCGCGATCTACGCCGGCAACGGGCAGATGATGTCCGCGGATCACACCGGTGATGTCGTCCGGCTCCAGCCGGTGTGGTGGAACGGCTACGCCGGCGCAACCCGTCCCGGCGCTGCCACCGTCAGCGCCGCCGCGACCAACCCCGGCGGCGGCGTGCCCTCCGCCACGGGCCAGAACGGGTAACGGAGCGGTTTCCTCGTGGTTACGTGGACGCCGCACGGCCAGCGGGAGCGTCGGCAGCGGTTCCGGGTTCCGTACAGTGGCCGGGTGGCACGGCCTCCCGTGGGTGATCTGCCCGGCGCCACCGGTGCGCAGCTGCGCCCGGGCCCGGGCGGCGCCGCGACGCCAACGCGGACGGCGGACCCGGCCTCCCCCACCGGCCCGGGTGCAGGCGACGTGCTCGGCGGCCGTTACCGGCTGGATCGATTGATACGAGCCGCAGATGCCGACCTGGCCGTGACCGACGGCGGCGCGCTGTGGCGTGCCGAAGATCTGGTGCTGTCCCGACGCGTGGCCGTGCGGCTGGTCACCGGCGCTCGTCCCGGCCGTCGGCGGGCCTTCCTGTCCGCCGCGCGACAGTCCGGCCGCGTCGCGCATCCGCTGGTCGCGGCCACCTACGACGCCGCGGAGGAGCTCAGTCACGGCACGAACGTGGCGTACCTGGTGCGGGAATGGGTCGATGGGCGCACGCTGCGCGATCTGCTGTTGGACGCGCCGCTGGCCCCGGAACGCGCCACGTTCTTGCTCGGGCAGGCCGCGCAGGCACTGGCGCACCTGCACGAGGCCGGGGTGGTCCACGGCCGGGTGCACCCGGCCAACGTGCTGGTCCGGTACGACGGGCAGGTCCGGCTCACCGATCCGGCGATCGGCACCGCGCTGACCGGCCCGGAGAATGACAGCGAGATCGCGCCGCCCCCCGAGTCCGACGACGTGCACGACCTGGGCCGCACCCTGTACGCCGCGCTCACCGGACGCTGGCCAGGCGGCCCGTGGCGTGGGCTGGCCAGCGCGCCATTGGGACCCGCCGGGGCGCCACTCCCGCCCCGCCAGGTGCGGGCCGGCCTGTCCCGGGAGCTGGACGCGGTAGCGATCCGGCTGCTGGACCCCACCCACCGCCATGCCCATGCCGCCGCGCCGTTGACCAGCGCCGAGTCCGTGGCGGGAGCCCTCGCCCCGCTGCCGGCCCGGCCGACGGACGCCCCGGAGGACACGCCCCGACCGGCCCAGCGGCACAGCCAGCACCGGCCCTGGCGGCGGCGGGCGCTGCTCGGCGGCCTCATCATCGTCTTGGGCACCACCGGCTGGCTGCTCGGTCAGTCGGTCGGGCGGGTCCCCGGTCAACCGACCAACGTCCCGGCGTTCACCGCCCAGCCCAGCGCCCCCGGAGCGGCGGCCGCGGCGCCGGCGCCGCTGGCCGACATCGTGAAGGTCACCGACTTCGATCCGCCCCCCGGCGATGGGATCGAGAACCCCGATCAGGTTGCCTTCGCCCACGACGGCGAGCAGGCCACCGCCTGGCAGACCGAGACCTACACCACCGCCAAGCTGGGGAACCTCAAGAAGGGCGTCGGCCTGATCGTCGACCTCGGCAGTCCGCAGCAGATCAGGCGGGTGGACCTCACCTTCCTGCAGCCCGGCACCGATGTGGAACTCCGGGCCATGGCGCCGGACGCCACCGCGCCGGGAACGACGCTGGACGCATTCCCGCTTGTCGCGCAGGTGCAAAATGCCGGGCAGGCAGTCGCTTTCACGACGAATGCCAAGTCCCGTTTCTGGCTGGTGTGGCTGACCTCGCTGCCCAAGGTCGGCGGTGGCTACCGGGGCTCGGTCGCCGAGATGGCCTTCCGGCGCTGACCGTGGTCGACAACCGGCCGCATCTAGCCACCCGCGCCGAGGACGCCGCTCTGCTCGCCGCGCACCTGGCCGGGGACCGCGACGCGTTCAACGAGCTGGTCGCCCGTCACCGCGACCAGCTGTGGGCGGTCGCGGTACGCACCCTCGGCGACCGGGAGGAAGCGGCCGACGCCGTCCAGGAGGCGTTCTTGGCCGCGTTCCGCGGCGCGTCCGCGTTCCGCGGGGACGCGGCGGTGAGCACCTGGCTGCACCGAATCACCGTCAACGCCTGCCTGGACCGGATGCGCCGCGCTCGGGTCCGGCCTACGGTGCCGCTGCCGGATCCGGCCACGGGAGGCGCCGAGCCGGCGGACCCGGTCGACGCGTACGCGATCAGCGAGCTGTCCCTCGACGTCACGGCCGCGTTGCGCCAACTCCCGACCGACCAGCGGGTCGCGCTGCTGCTGGTCGATGTGCACGACATGTCCATCGCCGAGGCCGCGCAGGTGCTGTCGGTGCCCGAGGGCACCGTCAAATCCCGCTGCGCCCGCGGCCGCATCCGGCTGGCCGGCCTGTTGACGCCGGCTCCCGGGAACCGCGACGCGGCGGCGTACGTCGAAAAGACGAAGATGAGCACATCAGCGACAGAGCCGGGTCCCAGCGCCGGACCGGCCGGGAAGGGTGCGCGGTGAGCAGTTCCCACGTCGACGACGAGCTGCTCGCCGCGGCCGCCGGATCCGACACGCTCACCGAGAGCGAAGCCGGTCAGCTGTCGGCCCATCTCGCCGAGTGCGCGAGCTGCCGGGCCCGGCGCGAGCAGCTGATGACCGTGCGGCGGGCACTGGCCGCGCTGCCGCCGGCACCGATGCCGCCGGATGTCCTGAGCCAGCTGCAGGCCAGGCTCGCGGCCGAGCCGTGGCCGGCCGGCCGGCCGGCGACGCGGGCCCGCCGTGAGCACGCCCCCCTGCTGCCGCTGAGCATCGCGGCGGGGCTGGCCCTCGTCGCCGGCGTCACTGCGGTGGCCCTGCACGGTCATAGCCCGGACAGCACCGGGGGTGCCTCCTCCGCGGCCGGCGCGGTACGGGAGGTCAACAGCGCCCGCGCCGCCCAGTCCAGCGCCGCGCCGCAGGCGAACGCCGCGAAACCGGGCGCCGGCGGGGTGGCCGGTGCGCCGAGCGTGCCCCCGGACGCGGCGCCGCTGGGGGCCGGCGCCGCCCCGCGGCTGGTCACGACCGGGCGCGACTATCACCACGCGACCTTGGCGGCGGGGGCAACGGACCTCGCCTTGTCCGCGCAGCGCAGGTCCGCCGCCTCCGCGCCGGGCTACGGGGTCGGCTCGCCGCTGGCCAGCGCGCCGGCGTCGGACGCGCCCAGCCCGTCCTGCCTGGGCGGACTGCTGGCGGCGCTCAGCCCCGGCAGCACCGCCCCGTTGCAGGTCGAGGTCGTCGACGCCGCCCGGTACGACGGCCGGCCGGCGCTGGTGATGGTCATCGTCGACCCGCAGGACAGCACCCACCAGCTGGGCCTGGCCGTGGCCGGTAGCTGCACCGAGGGGTCGGCACCGTTGCTGGACCAAGTCGTGGTGGGCCGCTAACCGTCGGGGTGCGCCTTACGCCCGGGCGAGGTCCGCGACGGCCGGCTGGCCAGCCAGGCCAGGACCGCCGCGAGGAGCATGGGGGGCAACCACCGGCCGGGCGGACCGAACGGCACGGCGGCGAAGCGGAACGCCAACAACGCGGAGGCGGCCGCGCAGCCGACCGCGACCAGCTGGACCCGCCACGAAGCGCGGCGCGCGCACCGGATCGCCGCGCGCCCGCACAGCAGCCCCACCAGGCCGGGAACGATCAGGCTGAACAGCTGCGTCTGAACGTAGTTGTAGCCGACGGCCGCGCCGGCCAGCGCGACCGCCGACGCCGCCAGCCCGGCCCGAGTGGATCCCAGCGCGCCGCCGATCCGGCCCCCCGAAAGGGGCGGCGGCGGCTGCGCCCGGCACAGGGTGCAACCCCGACCGTCCTGAGCGAGCCCATCGGCGGCGCACCTGGCCCGCCCGCAGCGCGGACAGCTGTCGGCCGCGGGCCGGCTGGGATGGGCCACGCACCGGTCGCGTCGGCCCGGCTCGCGCCCCGCCGGCATGCTCACCGGGAGACTGTCCCAAATCCACCTCGCCCCCGCCGGCGCGCCCGCGCCTGGACTGGGCCGGAACAGGGCGCCCGTACCATCCGTTGCACCACAGTGCCCCGCGTACTCCGCGTGGGCGCCCCCAGCGTGAGGAGAGCGGCAGATGACCGAGGGCAAGACGGCCGACGGGACCACCGAAAAGGTGATCATCATCGGGTCCGGGCCGGCCGGTTACACCGCCGCCCTCTACACGGCGCGAGCCGAGCTTGCCCCGCTGGTCTTCGAAGGCGCCATCACCGCCGGCGGTGCGCTGATGACCACCACCGAGGTGGAGAACTTCCCCGGATTCCCGGCGGGGATCATGGGGCCGGAGCTGATGGAAGCGATGCGCGCCCAGGCCGAACGCTTCGGCGCACGGTTCGTCCCCGACGATGTCGCCTCGGTGGACCTCACCGTCACGCCGAAGCTGGTCCGGCTTGAGGACGGCAGCGTCTACTCCGCTGACGCGATCATCATCGCCACCGGCAGCGCGTACCGCTACCTCGGCCTCGAGCACGAGCAGGACCTGCTCGGCCACGGCGTGTCCGCCTGTGCCACCTGCGACGGGTTTTTCTTCAAGGACCGCGACATCGCCGTCGTGGGCGGGGGCGACACCGCCATGGAGGAAGCCACGTTCCTCACCCGATTCGCCCGCTCGGTCACGATCGTCCACCGTCGGGACACCCTGCGGGCCAGCAAGGTCATGCAGGAACGCGCCCGAAACGACCCCAAGATCTCCTTCGCCTGGAACAGCGCGGTCACCGCGATCCACGGCGACGGGGCGGTCAGCGGGCTGACGCTGCGCGACGTCACCGACGACAGCACGCGGGAGCTGCCCGTGACCGGGCTGTTCGTCGCGATCGGTCATGATCCCCGCAGCGAGCTGGTCAAGGGCCAGCTCGATCTCGACGAGGAGGGCTACATCCTGGTCCAGCAGCCGACCACGCTGACCAATCTGGATGGGGTTTTCGCGTGCGGCGATGTGGTGGACCACACCTACCGGCAGGCGATCACCGCGGCCGGCACCGGATGCGCCGCCGCCCTCGACGCCGAGCGGTGGCTCGCCGCGCGTGGCGAGGCGGTCGCCGTGGTCCCCAGCGAGATGCTGGCCGCCGGCGCCGGGGTCTGACCCGGAACACTTCACCCCTGAGTAGGTGTTGTAGCACCGCTCACCACTTGACCCGAGGAGAGATGCTATGGGCACCAACACCAATCCCACGTCCGACGCCAACTTCACCGCGGACGTCCTGCAAAGCGACAAGCCAGTCCTGGTCGACTTCTGGGCCGAATGGTGCGGCCCGTGCAAGATGGTGGCGCCCGTGCTGGAGGAAATCGCTGCCGAGCACGCCGACAAGATCAAGATCGTCAAGCTCAACATCGACGAGAACCCCGAGACGGCCCGTGCCTACCAGGTCATGAGCATCCCCACGATGTCGGTGTTTGTCGGGGGCAAGGTGGACAAGTCGATTGTGGGCGCCAAGCCAAAGGCGGCCTTGCTGCGCGATCTGGCGTCCTACCTCAGCTGAGCCCCTGGCGCGATCACCTTCAGTCCCGGAGCACCGGAAGTCCCGCGAGCTGGCAGTCCCGATCACTGGCAGTCCCGATCACCGGCAGTAGCGCGAGCTGGCCGTCAGTGACTACTGGCCCTCACGCCAGCCTTTCGGCGCGTAGCCGGTTCCCGGGTCATCGGGACCTGGCTTGTCGTGCATGCTGGGGGGCGCCCGACCCCCACCCCGAGAGGTACGTGTGCCCTTCTATCGCCTCGGATCCCGCGATCCCGCGGTCGCCCAGGTCCGCCGTTGGCTGGCGGACCTGGGCCAACTCACCCCCCACATCGGGGAGGCCCCGACCGCGTTTACCCCGGCGGTAGACCATGCGGTCCGCGCCTTCCAGCAGCGGCGGGGCCTGCGCGTCGACGGCGTCGTCGGACCGGATACCTACCGGACGCTCGAGGGGGCCCGCTGGCAGCTGGGGGACCGGACCCTGCACCACCACATCTCGCATCCCTACGCGGGCGATGACGTCCTGGCCCTGCAGCAGCGGCTATCGGATCTTGGTTTTGACGTGGGGCGTTTCGACGGCCACTTCGGGGCCCGGACGGACACCGCCCTGCGCGATTTTCAGCGCAACTACGGGCTCGCCCCTGATGGCACCGTCGGCCCGGCGACGCTCCGAGCTCTGCACCAGCTGTCCCGAAGCGTCACGGGGGGCCGTTCGCAGGAGCTGCGGGAGGCGGAGGCGCTGCGCGGCCGGGGGCCCCGGCTGGCCGGGAAGAAGGTCGTCGTCGACCCGGGCCACGGCGGCGTCGAGACGGGCTGGGCCGCTGGGGGGCTGACCGAGCGGGACGTCGTCGACGATCTAGGCCGGCGGCTGCAGGGGCGGTTGGCCGCCTCCGGCGTCGAGGCCTTCCTCACCCACGGGGCGGACAGCGCGCCAACCGACGTGGAACGGGCCACCTTCGCCAACGAGACCGACGCCGATCTGCTGCTCTCCCTGCACGTCGACGGCAGCCACTCACCACGCGCGAACGGGGTCGCAACGTTCTACTACGGGACGGGGCCGCGGACCGGTTCGGTGCCCGGGGAGCGGCTCGCCGAGCTCGTGCAACGCGAGATCGTGGCCCGCACTGACCTGCTCGACGGCCGTTGTCATCCGCGCACCTGGGAGTTGCTGCGGCGCACCCGGATGCCCGCCGTGGTGGTCGAGATTGGCTACCTGACCCACCCGGGCGACGCGCGCCGGCTCGCCGATCCGCAGCTGCGGGACACTGTGGCCGAGGCGTTGCTGGTCGCGGTGCAGCGGCTGTTCCTGCCGATCGAGTTGGACCCCCCGACGGGCGTTCTGCAGCTCGCCGCCCTGGCCGGGCACGGCTGACCGTCGCCCACCCGGCCTTGGCGCCACTGGCGTTCGTGATCATGCAAATGTGGTCGTTGAAAGGGCACTTTTCGTGACCACATTTGCATGATCACGAGGAGGGGTCGCGGAGGGTTAAGTGAGCAGTCACGGAGGGTTGAAGGGGGCTACCGAGCTACCAGTGGCTTAGACCTCGGCCTCGATCATCGCCTAGCCCTCGGGCGTGCTGAAGGCCCGGGTCGGGACCGGGCGCAGCAGCTCGGGTGTCATCGAGCCCAGCAGGCGTTCCAGCGCAACCTCGACGTCCTCGCGCCAGGACACCACGGACTTGAGATCCAATCGGAGCCGCGGCCAGCGGGGGTGCGGCCGCACCGTCTTGAACCCGACCGCGCGCAGGTGCCCGGCCGGCAGCACGCAGGCACCGAGCTCTCCCCGCGCGTCGCCGAAGGCTTCGATCGCCCGCACCCCGCGACGGGACAGCTCCTTGGCCATGGTTTGCACCAGCACCCGGCCCAGGCCGCCGCCGCGGAACTCGGGCACCACCTGGGCGGTCATCAGCAGCACCGCGTCCGCGCTGATCGGGCTGGTGGGGAAGGCGATCGAACGCGGGACATGCGAGGGCGGCGCGAAGGTGATGAACCCGGCCGGAACCTCATCCACGTAGATCAACTTTCCGCACGAGCCCCACTCGAGCAGCGTTCCGGACAGCCACGCCTCCTTCTCGAAGGCCGTGTCGCCAATCTCCTCGGCTCGGCTGCGAGCCACCGGGTCCAGCTCCCAGAACACGCAGCGGCGACACGTGGACGGTAGATCCTCGAGGGTGTCGAGGGTCAGCGAGACGATCCGGCGTCCCATCAGCGACGCCGACCGGGTCGGGCAGCGCGGGTCGCCCGGCGGGGTCGGGCACTGCGGGTCGCCCGACGAGGTCGGGCATTGGGAGTCGCCCGACGAGGTCGGGCATTGGGAGTCGCCCGGCGGCCGGTGCGCGGGCCGGGGACGCTGAAGGGACGAGCCATGCCACGCCTTCCTCGAACGGCGGGTTCGACGGTAGCCGCCGCCCGGCGCGACGGGAAGAGCGCAAAAACGCGTGGTCCGCCATCGCCCGGTTACCCTGAGGCGTCCGTGGGACCCGGGCCGGCGTGCGCGCCGGTGACGCGAGAGGGGCAGGTGCGCCATGGCCGGCGTGACGCTCGACCCGTTCCGGGACCGCTATGCAGCCCGCACCCACGGCATGACGACGAGCGAGATCCGGGCCCTGTTCTCGGTGGCGAACCGTCCCGAGGTGGTGAGCCTCGCCGGGGGTTCACCGTTTACGGCGGCGCTCCCGCTCGACGCCGTCGGCGCCATGCTCGGGGAGCTCGTGGCCGATCGGGGGCCGCAAGCGCTGAACTACGGGCCCGGCCAGGGTGACCCGCGCCTGCGCGAGCAGATCTGTGAGGTGATGGCGCTGGAGGGGATCCACGCCTCCGCCGAAGATGTCGTGGTCACCGTCGGCAGTCAGCAGGCGCTGGACCTGGTCAGCCGGGTGTTCCTCGACCCCGGGGATGTCGTCCTCGCCGAAGCCCCCAGCTACGTCGGCGCGCTGGGCACCTTCGCCGCCGCGCAGGCCGACGTGGTGCACATCGCGATGGACAACGACGGCCTGGTGCCAGAAGCGCTGTCCGCCGCGCTCGCGCAGTGCGCCAGCCAGGGCAAGCGGGTCAAGTTCCTGTACACGGTGCCCAACTTTCACAACCCGGCCGGCGTGTCATTGTCCACGCCACGACGGGCGCAAATCCTGGAAATCGCCGAAGCCGCAGACCTTTTGGTGCTCGAAGACAATCCCTACGGGCTGCTTGGCTTCGATGCGGATCCGGTGCCGGCGCTGCGTTCCCGCACCGAGGACGGGGTCATCTACCTGGGCAGCTTCTCCAAGACCTTCGCGCCCGGCTTCCGGATCGGTTGGGTGCTGGCCCCGCATGCCACCCGGGAGAAGCTGGTCCTCGCCTCCGAGGCGCAGGTGCTCTGCCCTCCCTCGTTCAGCCAGTTCGCGGTCAGCCGGTACCTGGAGACCCAGCCGTGGCAAGAACAGGTGAAAGTCTTTCGGGAGCTCTACCGGGAACGCCGCGACGCGCTCCTGGAAGCGATGGCGCAGCATTTCCCGGCGGGCTGTTCCTGGACCCGGCCGGATGGCGGCTTTTACTCGTGGGTCACGCTGCCCCCGGGTGTGCACAGCAAGGTGATGCAGCCGCGGGCGCTGGCCGCCCGGGTGGCCTACGTGCCTGGTACCGGTTTCTATGCCGACCATCAGGGCGGTGAGTTCATGCGCCTGTCCTACTGCTTCCCGCCGCCCGAACGCATCCGCGAAGGGGTGCGCCGCCTCGCCGCCGTCATCGAGGAAGAGTTGGAGCTGCTGGAGACCTTCGGTCCCGGCTCGGGGAGCGGCACCCCCGGGCGGTTCGGCGCCGAGGCCGCCCCGACGGATCTCGCATAAGGTCCGGCCATGAGTGACCTGGGCCGTGTCGTCGTGCTGGCCGGTGGACTCACCTACGAGCGGGACGTGTCGCTGCGCAGCGGCCGACGCGTGGTCGATGCCCTCAAAAGCGCTGGGGCAGAGGCGATCCTGGCCGATACCGACCCCGCGTTGCTCCCCCTTCTCGCGGAACTGGCGCCGGCGGCATCGTTCATCGCGCTGCATGGCGGCTCCGGGGAGGACGGCGCGATCCGCGGGGTCCTCGACTGCGCCGGAGTGCCGTATGTCGGGGCGGGCGCGAACGCCTGCCGGCTGGCGTTCGACAAGCCGGTCGCCAAGGAACTCATCCGGCGGGCCGGCCTTGCCACCCCCGATTGGGTCGCGGTCCCGCATACCACGTTCCGCGAGCTCGGGGCGAGCGCGGTCCTCGACCGGATCATTGAACGCCTCGGCCTGCCGTTGATGGTGAAACCCGCGCAGGGCGGATCCGCGCTCGGGGCGAGCGCGGTGTTCGAGGCGGCACAGCTGCCCGGCGCGATGGTCGGCTGCTTCTCCTACGGGGAGATCGCGCTCGTCGAGCAGTTCGTCGTCGGAACCGAGATCGCGGTGTCCGTGCTGGAGCTGGACGCTGGCGACCCGCAGGCGCTTCCCGCCGTCGAAATCGCCGCGACCGGCGGCGCCTATGACTACGGCGCGCGGTACACCGCCGGCGAAACCGACTTTCATGTTCCGGCCCGGGTGTCCGACGAGATCACCGCCGCGGCGGCCGAGCTGGCGCTGGCCGCCCACCGGGTCCTCGGCCTGCGTGACCTGTCTCGCACGGACGCCATCGTTGACGCGACCGGGACAGTGCAGTTCCTTGAAGTCAACGTGGCGCCGGGGATGACCGAGACATCGCTGCTGCCGATGGCGGCCGCCGCGGCCCAGCTCCAGCTGGGCATCGTCTGCCGGGACCTGCTGGCCGCCGCCGCCGCGCGCGGGCCGGGCTGACCGGATTCGTCCAAGCCGGCTGCTTCGGGGGCCTGGGTAGCTGCTGACCCGATTCGTGCAATCCGGCCGCTCCGGGGGCCGGGCTAACCCGCTTCGACTGCGGCCGCGGCGCCGGCGATGAGGTCCACCACGCGTTCGAGGTCGGCCAGGTCGGCGACCTCCACGACCAGCCGGCTCTTGGCCCGGCCCAGTTCCACATGGACCCGGGTCTCCAAGGCGTCCTGCACCCGGACCGCGAGATCCTCGGCTCGCGGATCGACCGACCGGGACCGCGGCCGGCTCACGCGTCCGGGGCGCTGTTGACCAGGCCCGACCGCGACCAGCTCCTCCACCGAACGCACCGATAGGCCTTCCGCCACGATGCGGGTCGCCAGCTGCTCCTGGGCGGCCGCGTCCGGCAGTGCCAGCAGGGCCCGAGCGTGGCCGGCGGACAGCACCCCGGCCGCGACCCGGCGTTGGACCGCCGGCGGCAGCTGCAACAGCCGGATCGTGTTGCTGATCTGCGGCCGGGACCGGCCGATGCTGCTCGCCAGCTGTTCATGCGTCGCGCCGAACTCCTGCAGCAGCTGCTGATAGGCGGCCGCCTCCTCCAGCGGGTTCAGCTGCGCCCGGTGCAGGTTTTCCAGCAGCGCATCGCGCAGCATCGCCTCGTCGGCGGTGCCCCGGACGATCGCCGGGAGCAGCGGCAACCCCGCCAGCTGCGCGGCCCGCCACCGGCGCTCGCCCATGACCAGCTCGTAGCGGACCTCCCCCGCCTGCTCGGAGGCGTCCAGCGGGCGCACGACCACCGGCTGCAGCACGCCCACCTCGCGCAGCGAGACCACCAGTTCGGCCATGGCGTCCTCGTCGAAGGCCTGCCGGGGTTGGCGGGGGTTCGGTCGAATCGCCGCGGGCGCGAGCTCGCGCAACACCGCGCCGGCCGCGGCCGGACCCGCCCCGTCGGCGGAGTCCCGATCGGCAGAGCCCCGATCGGCGGGCGAGGCGGTACCGGCGCCGCTGGGTTCGGTCGGCGGGAGATCGCGATCGGAGGCGGTCGGACCGTCACCCGGGACCGGGCCCCGGCGGGCGCCGTCCCGGCCGGTGCCATCCTGGGCGGACCCGGCGGTGCCCGGTGCTCCACCGGGCGACGGCTCCGGCGGGGCGGTGGGGATCAGCGCGCCTAGCCCGCGCCCAAGTCCCCCGCGGCGCGTGGTCACTTCGCCTCGTCAGGCTGCGTTACCTCGGTCGGGGCTCCGCGTTCGACCAGCTCGGCAGCCGCGGTCGCGTACGCCACCGCTCCCCGGGACGTGGCGTCGTAGCTCAGCACGGACTGACCGTACCCGGGCGCCTCACTGAGGCGGATGCTGCGCGGGACGACCGTGGTGAGGACTTTCGGACCGAAAAAGCGCCGCACCTCGTCGGCGACCTGCTCCGCCAGCCTGGTCCGCCCGTCATACATGGTGAGCAGAATGGCGGTGACCGCCAGCTCCGGATTCAGGTGCGCCTGCACCAACTCGACGTTCCGCGTCAGCTGGCCCAGTCCCTCCAGGGCGTAGTACTCACACTGGATCGGAATCAGCACCTCGCGCGCCGCGACGAGGGCGTTCACGGTCAGCAGCCCCAGCGACGGGGGGCAGTCGATCAGCACGTAATCGACCGGGTCACTCGCGAGGAAGGCCCGCAGGGCTCGGCGCAGGCGGTTCTCCCGCGCCGCCAACGGGACCAATTCGATCTCCGCTCCGGCCAGATCCACCGTCGCCGGCACGACTCGCAGCTGCGCCGACTCCGGTGAGCGCACGGCGACCTCGGCCAGCGGCCGACCGCCGACCACGACGTCGTAGATCGAGGGCGTCCCCGGTCCGTGCTCGATGCCGAAACCGGTGGAGGCATTCCCCTGCGGATCCAGATCGATCGCCAACACCCGGAGCCCCCCGAAGGCGAGGGCGGTGGCCAAGTTCACCGCGCTGGTGGTCTTTCCCACGCCGCCCTTCTGGTTGGCCACGGTGATCACGCGCGGTGCAGCCGGTCGCGGCAGGGATGTTTCCCGTGAAACAGAGTGCGCGGGCGCCGTCACGGCCTGTCTCTCCTCCACCTGGTGGGGTTCATCGGACGTTTCCCGTGAAACAGCCTCGGGCATCTCGCGGCCATCAGCGCGCCGCTCCAGTACGGGTCGCCCGGATCACCGTGGTCGGCACCGGGAGCGCCGCACCACACTGTGTCACTTGTGGGTCCTGCCAACCCGCATCGGTCAACAGTGCCCGGTCGGAAGCGAGCTCGGCAGCGGCATGCTCTCCCCGGATGGCGACCAGCAACCCTCCGGGCCGGCACAGCGGCGCGCTCCAGCGGCCCACGACGGCGAGCGGCCCCAACGCCCGGGCGGTCACCACGTCGTACCGGGTCCGGTGCTCCTCGGCCCGGGCCCGCACCACCTGCACCCGATCTGCCAGGTCCAAGGCCGCCACCATCTCGTGCAGAAAGATGCTGCGGCGAAGCAGGCTGTCGAGCAGGGTGATCCGCAGGTCCGGACGCACGATCGCCAGCGGCAGGCCGGGCAGGCCGGCCCCGCTGCCCACATCGACAACGGAGGCCTGCGCCGGCACCAGTTCCGCGATCACCGCACAATTGAGCAGGTGCCGGTCCCAGAGCCGGGGCAGTTCGCGCGGGCCGATCAACCCGCGGATCGTGGCCACCTCGGCCAGCAAGCCGGCGTAACGCTCGGCCTGCGGGAGCGCAGCCCCGAATACCGCCTCCGCAACAGTTGTCAGAGCTGCGGGCGGCGCGATGTTCAGCGCGCCGGTCGACCCGCTCAAGCGGGCAGGACGACGACCCGGCGCTGCGGCTCCTCGCCCTCGGACTCGCTGCGCACCCCGCCGACGGCTGCCACCGCGTCATGCACGACCTTGCGCTCGAACGGTGTCATCGCCGTGAGGCGCCGCGGCTCACCACTCGCGACGACCTGTTGCGCGGTCTCGGTGCCCAGGGTGGTCAGCTCGGCCCGACGACCCGCCCGATAGCCGGCAATGTCCAACATCAGGCGACTGCGCTGACCGGTCTGGGCCAGCACCGCGAGCCGGGTCAGTTCCTGCAAGGCGTCCAGCACCCGGCCTTTGGGCCCGACCAGGTGATCAAGCCCGGTGCCGACAATCGCCACGATGGCCCGGTCGCCCTCGACGTCCAAGTCGAGGTCGCCATCAAGATCACAGATGTCGAGCAGTTCCTCGAGGTAATCGGCGGCGACCTCTCCCTCCTGCTCCAAGGTCGCGGTGTCCGGTACCCGGCGTCGGCCGCTGCGCGGCGCGGCCCCGTCCGTGCTCGCCCCGTTCGTGCTCGCCTCTGCCTCGCTCTCCTCGGCCTTGCTCGCCTTGGCCTCGGGCGTCGGTGTCACCGTCGTCTCGCTGGAGCCCGTTCCATCGGTGGGCAGATCGTCCGGGCGCACCGCCGGTGCGGCCTTGCCGGCCCGGCGAGCGCGCGTAGCCGGCGCCGCGGCGGGCTCGCCCGATCCGCCCGGGGCTGAAGCGGCTCCCGCGGTGGTGTCGGGTCCGGCGTCCACGTCGGGATCTTGGGCACTGCTCGGCTGGGCGCTAGTCGGCTCGCCGATGCTCGGCTGGGCGGTGGTCGTCGGCGACTCACTCATGGTGCGGATTCCTCCTGGCCGGGCGCGGATGCCCGGGGTTCGGCGATGACATCCGGGCTGCAGCCGGACGACGGGGACGGTACGGGGGCGAGCCGCGCGAGGCGGCCGCCAGGGGTAAGAAGGGCGCTCAGCGTCGGCCGCCTCGGCGACTGCTCTTCTTACGGCGCTGCGGCGGGCGGGCCGGCTGGGCCCCGGCCGGGGCCGTCCCATTGGGAGCGCTGAGCGGCCCTTCGACGACCGGGCGCTGGGGCACCGGGCGCTGCTGGGCAGGGCGCTGCTGCACCAGCCGTTGCTCCGGCGGCCCGGTAGGGGGCACCTCCGGCTTTTTCTTCAAACTGAACCGGATGGGTGGCGTCGGTGGCGGTGCAGGGGCGCCCGCCATCACCACGGGCGGCATGCGCCGGATCACGAAGAACTGCTGCCCCATGCTCCACAGGTTCGTGGTGAACCAGTACAGCAATACACCCACCGAGAAGCGGAACCCGAAAACACCCAGGAAAAGGGGCGAGAGGTACAGCAGTGCCTTCTGCACAGTCTGGGTTTGGCTGTCACTTCCGGCCGGCTGACGCCCCATGATCTGCTGCTGGGTCAGGAACGTCGTGGACATCATGATCAAGATGAGAATCACGCAGAGGACCTTGGTCGCGGTACCGTTGCTGCCCAACTGCGCCAGCGAGTGCTGCGAGGAAGTCAGCGAGCTCGCGACCGAGGCACCGAAGATCTTGGCGTGCGCAATCTGGCTCGCCGTGCTCACGCTCAACCCGTCGAGGTGCGTCGGGTAGTACCCGTTCACCGAGGCCTTGATCTGCTCCGCGGTCAGCATGCCGCCTTTAGGCGCCAACCCGCTGGTGACCCTGAACAGTGCTAGGAACAGGGGAATCTGGACGACGATCGGCAGGCAACCCAACAAAGGGTTGCCATGCTCGCGTTGGAGCTTGATCATCTCCTCGTTCATTTTTTGCTTGTCGTTCTTGTACTTGTCCTTCAGCTCCTTGATCTTCGGCTGCATCAACTGCATCGTGCGTTGCGCTTTGATCTGCTTGACGAACAAGGGAAACAGCACGGCCCGAACGCCCATCACCAAAAAGACGATCGACAGAGCCCAGGCCC
Organism: Mycobacteriales bacterium; assembly: GCA_035999615.1. GTDB lineage: Bacteria > Actinomycetota > Actinomycetes > Mycobacteriales > CAJCIY01 > DASYGP01. The sequence goes on along the minus strand of DASYGP010000082.1, from coordinate 13,184 downwards.
AACCGCTGTTCCCCAGGACGTGCACCAGCACGCCGTGAATCGCCACGATCGCGCGCGCGGTGAAGTTGTAGATCGAATTCAGCACGAGTGGTGCGCTCCTTGCACGGTGCGGGGGGCGGGGCGAGCGGAGGGCACGGCCCTGAGGCGCGGTCGCCCGCGCCGACGGGAAACGGGCGCCTTCGCGGCCAGGTTCGCGAGCGCCGTCTCGACCGGGGTCGCGGGGGCTACCACCGATTTTGCCGCGACCGGGTCATAGCCAGGTGTCCCGAACGGCTGGCAGCGCAACAGTCGCCAGACGGTGAGCCGAGTGCCGTGCCAGGCACCGCGCAGCCGAAACGCGTCCAGCGCATAGCTGCTGCAGGACGGTTCGAACCGGCACCGGGGACCCAACAGTGGTCCCAACGAGCGACGGTAGGCGACCACCAGGGCCATCAATGCCCGCGCGGCCGCGCTGGGTCGGGGTTGCTGGACTACCCCCGCCGGGTCGAACCGCGGGCCGGTCATGACCCACCTCCGGTCGAGTCCCAACGACCCTCGGCTCGACGGCTGGCCCCGGTGATGGCAGCAGCCAATGCGACGCGCATCTGGACGGGATCCAACCGGTGGGCACCGGCACCGGCCCGGATCACCAGTTGGCTCCCGGCCGGCAGTTGCGGGAAGACTTCGAGCAGGCTGTGCCGGACACGGCGCCGTAGACGATTTCGCTGCACGGCTCCACCGGCGGCGCGGCCGACGACGACGGCTGCCCGGGACGGCGCCGTACCCAACGCTGGGTGGTCTCGGGCGAAGGCCTGAGCAGGGAGGAGATGCACCGTCAGATCATCCCGCCGCGCCCGCACCCCACGGCGGGTAACCGTGTGCATCTCCACCCCACGCCGCAGTCGCGCGCGGGAGGGGAGCATCGGAGGGCGGGTACGGGTCGGCCGGTCAGGCCGACAGCTCCTGCCGACCCTTGCGCCGGCGAGCGGTCAAGATCGAACGTCCGGCCCGGGTGCGCATCCGCAGCCGGAAGCCGTGCGTCTTAGCGCGCCGGCGATTGTTCGGCTGGAACGTACGCTTACTCACGGCGAAATCACCCATTCTCGGGACGGTCGGGGCTCGGGCATGCTGCATCGACATCGGCCCGGCGAGCTCAGGTGAGCGGCACCGGTCAACACACCCGACGCACCACGGTAACGGGGCGCCGCCATGGGGGTCAAACGAGGCCGGCGTGTAGCACCCAATCGCACCCACATCCCCACCGACACGCCGAACGAGGCCGGCAACTGTGGACAAAGCCTCGACGCCGCCCCACCAGTGCTGTTAGCGTCCCGCCTCGTCGATCGGACCCGCCACCGGGGGCCGGTCCGGCACTGATCGGGGGCCGGAGGCCACCCGCGCCACGTCGGCTGCAGGACGGTCGCGGGGAACGGGTCGCATTGTCCGTTGCTGTTATGCACAGCTGTGGACGGCCCTGTGGATAGGCGCCGACCGGCGTCCCGTAACCGCGCCGGTGGCACGCCTTCTGGAGCAGCCCGTGACCGATCCCTCGTCCCACGCCTCATTTCCTCGAGGCTCGTACGAGGGTGAGGTCCCCGAGGCACCGGAGACCCGGGAGACCCAGGCGGGGCGGGAGGGGCGGGAGCCGAGCCGGAGCCAGGACGTCGATCGGGACCTCAGCGTCGTCTGGCAGCGCACGTTGGCCGGGTTGACCGACGCCGGGTTGACCTCCGCGGACCGGGCCTGGCTGCGCTTGACTCAACCGCTCGGGCTCGCCGGCGATACGGCCCTGCTCGCCGCGCCGAATACCTTCACCAAGGAATTGATCGAAGGTCGGTGGCGCGAGCCGCTGGCCGTCGCCCTGGCCTTGGAGATCGGCCGACCGATCCGGGTAGCTGTCACGGTCGAAGCCTTGGCCGCCGGCGCGGCAGACAACGACGAGATCGACGACGATCACGGCGATCCCCAGGGCACCTCCGAGCTGGGCACCCCCGCGGGCGGACGATTCGTCGCGGGCACCGGCCGCGGGGGACCCCGGGCCACCGAACCGGTGCGGCTGAACCCCAAGTATCAGTTCGAAACGTTCGTCATTGGCTCGTCCAACCGCTTTGCCCACGCCGCAGCCGTCGCGGTGGCCGAAGCGCCGGCGAAGGCGTACAACCCGCTGTTTATCTACGGCGATTCCGGCTTGGGGAAAACCCACTTACTGCACGCAATCGGGCATTACGCCCATCACTTGTTCCCGAGCTCCCGGGTTCGTTATGTCAGCTCGGAAGAGTTCACGAATGACTTCATCAACTCGATCCGCGATGACAAAGCATCCGCATTTCACAAGCGTTACCGGGACGTGGACATTCTGCTCGTCGATGACATTCAGTTCCTGCAGGGGCGGGTGCAGACCCAGGAGGAGTTCTTCCATACCTTCAACACGCTGCACAACGCCAACAAGCAGATCGTCATCTCCTCGGATCGGTCCCCCAAGCAGCTCGAGCAGTTGGAGGACCGGATGCGGTCCCGCTTCGAGTGGGGCCTACTCACCGACGTCCAACCCCCCGACCTGGAGACCCGGATTGCCATCCTGCGCAAGAAGGCCGCGCAGGAACGGCTCGCGGCCCCCCCGGAAGTGCTGGAGTACATCGCCTCCAACATCGACCGCAATATCCGCGAACTCGAGGGCGCGCTAATCCGGGTGACCGCCTTCGCCAGCCTCAATCGCGCCCCGGTAGACCTTGCCCTCGCCGAGGTAGTGCTCCGTGACCTGCTCCCCGAAGGCGGGGCGCCGCAAATCACCCCGGCCACCATCATCGGAGCGACGGCCGCCTACTTCGGCTTGACCGTCGAGGACCTCTGCGGAAGCTCACGAAGCCGCGTCTTGGTCAACGCCCGGCAGATCGCCATGTACCTGTGCCGGGAATTGACCGATCAGTCCCTTCCGAAGATCGGCCAGTCCTTCGGCGGTCGGGACCACACCACCGTGATGCATGCCGAACGAAAGATCCGCGGCCTGCTCGGTGAACGCCGATCGGTCTACAACCAGGTGACCGAGCTGACGAACCGGATCAAAACCCAGAACCGCGGCTGACCTCCACACGCTGTGGATAACTCTGGGGATAAACCTGAGGACCGCTGTGCGTTTTCGGTCGGCCACGCCGTTCTGCACAGGCGCCCGGGACCCGGGCGCTCGCCGTCCCCACCTTGTCCCCACCCCCGCACCTGGAGGGTGACCTGCGCAAAGAGTGGGTTGTCCCCAATGTCCACCCTGCCGATGACGACGATGACTGTTGCTCTTTCTCGCCACCAACCTCAACGCATTGGGGACACCGCGCATCTGTGGAAGAACCGCCCGGACCGGTACGGTTCGATTCCGCCGGGACGGCACCACGTCCGGCGGATCCGGCGTCAAGCAGACAGGACGGTGGCACGGTGAAGTTCCGGGTCGAGCGCGGGGACCTGACTGAGGCGGTCGCCTGGACGGCGCGCAGCCTGCCGGCGCGCCCCCCGGTACCGGTGCTCGCCGGTCTTTTGATGGACACGACAGGCAGCACGCTCACCCTGTCCGGTTTCGACTTCGAGGTGGCCGCCTCGGCGAGCGTCGAGGTTGCGATCGCCGAATCGGGCCGGGCCTTGGTCTCGGGGCGCCTTCTCGCCGAGATCGTGCGCTCGCTGCCGAGCGCGCCCGTCGATATTGCCAGCGAAGGCAGCCGCCTGGTTCTCACGTGCAGTAGCAGCAAGTTCACCTTGCCGACCTTGCCGGTGGATGACTATCCGGCCCTTCCGGCCCTGCCGCCCACGGTGGGCAGCGTGTCCTCGGCGACGTTCGCCGCCGCCGTCGCCCAGGTGGTGGTGGCCGCCGGTCGTGATGACACCCTCCCGGTGCTGACCGGCGTCCGGATCGAGATCGACGGGGACCGGTTGACCCTGGCGGCGACCGACCGCTACCGCCTCGCCATGCGCGAGTTGGCCTGGCAGCCCGCCGGCGGGGAGGTCCCCGCCGCCGCACTGGTCCCAGGCCGCACCCTCGCCGATGCTGCGAAGGCCCTCGCGGGTGGCGGCGACGTGACGATCGCCCTCGGGAGCGGGGCTAGCGGCGAGACGCTGATCGGCTTTGCGAATGACACCCGGCGAACGACGACCCGGCTACTTGACGGGGAATACCCGCGCTACCGGTCGCTGCTGCCAGACAGCCACCAGGCACAGGCGGAGATCCCGACGGCCGCGCTCGTCGAGTCGGTGCGTCGGGTTTCGCTGGTGGCCCAGCGCACCAGCCCCGTCCGGCTGAGCTTCGAACAGGGATCGCTGCTGCTGGAGGCCGGTAACGGCGAGGATGCGCAGGCCGCGGAAACGCTGGAAGTCAGCTACACCGGGGATCCGCTGACCATCGCGTTCAACCCGACGTTCCTGCTCGACGGTTTGGGGGTGCTGGATGCCCCGACGGCCCGACTGCGCTTCACCGATCCCAAGCGTCCCGCGGTGCTTACCGGCGGTGAAGTGGATGGCGGCGGCCACGCGTACTCATATCTGCTGATGCCGGTGCGCCTGTCCGGCTGACCGCGCCACGTGGCCCCTACCGGCGCGGGCGGTTGGCCCGCTGGTCCGGGTGTGGGATATCGGGGTAGCCGTCCGGCGTGTCCACCCCGAAACGCCGCACCGCGACGCGACCAGCACCCGGGGGACCGACGGGCGGGCGTGGGGACCGCGCGGGGACCGCGTGGGGACGACGCCCAACCCGCGAGCTGAAGGATCAGCGATCGGTCGCTGCCCCCGCGTTCGCGGGAGAGGTGGTGTCGCCGCCCGTCGGTCCGAGCGGGTAGCGTCCGCCCGACGGGACGGGTCGGGGCTGGAGGCAGCGTGCACATCGGAATGGTCGGCTTAGGCCGTATGGGCGGGAACATGGCCGAGCGGCTGCGTCAAGGTGGCCACACCGTGACCGGATATGACCCGCACAACGCGGCGGCGGATGTGTCCACCCTCTCTGAGCTCGTCGCGACGCTACCCAACCCAAAAATCGTGTGGATCATGGTGCCGGCCGGGGACGCGACCGAGCAGACCATTTCCGAGCTGGCCGAACAGCTGGCCGATGGGGACATCATCATCGACGGCGGCAACAACAAGTACACCCAAGATCAGATCCACGCGGAGCACCTCGCGCATCGGGGCATTCACTTCGTCGACTGCGGCGTGTCCGGTGGCATCTGGGGGCTCACCGAGGGCTATGCGCTGATGGCCGGCGGTTCGGACCAGGACATCGCCAGCTGTCAGCCGATTTTCGACGCGCTCAAGCCTCCCGGTGATGCCGGCTTCGTTCACGCCGGTCCCGTTGGTGCCGGGCACTTTGTGAAGATGGTTCACAACGGCATCGAGTACGGGATGATGCAGGCCTACGCCGAAGGCTACGAGCTGATGGCGGCCAGCCCGTTGGTCCACGACGTCGCCGGCACCGTCGCCTCCTGGCGGGAGGGCACCGTGATCAGGTCCTGGCTGCTGGACCTGCTGGTCCGGGCCCTGCACGAGGATCCCGGCCTGGAGCAGCTCAAGGGAGTTGCGGCCGACTCGGGGGAAGGCCGCTGGACGGTCGAGGCGGCGATCGAGCACGGCGTCCCTATGCCCGTCATCTCCTCCTCGCTGTTCGCACGTTTCGGTTCGCAGCAGGCCGACAGCCCCGCGATGAAGGTTGTCGCCGCATTGCGGAACCAGTTCGGCGGTCACGCCACCACGACCGCAGCGGGGACGCAGACCTCGCCGCTGCAGCATCCTGCGGAGGCTTGAGCCGGGGTGTACCTACGCGCGCTGTCGCTCATCGACTTTCGTAGCTACGCCGCCGTGGACGTGGCATTCGAGCCGGGTATCAGCGTGCTTGTTGGTCCCAACGGACAGGGGAAAACCAATCTGGTCGAGGCGGCCGGATACCTGTCGGGGTTGGAGAGCCATCGGGTATCGGTGGATGCGCCGTTGGTGCGGGCCGGAGCCCAGCGAGGGGTGATCCGCGGGGCGGTGGTGCACGCCGACCGAGAGGCCCTGATCGAGGTGGAGATAAACCCGGGAAAGGCCAACCGTGCGCGGATCAACCGCTCGGCCGTGCCCCGGCCGCGAGAAGTGCTCGGCCTGCTGCGCACCGTTTTGTTCGCGCCGGAAGACCTCGCCCTCGTGAAGGGCGATCCGGATGGCCGGCGCCGGTTCCTGGACACGCTGCTGTCCCTGCGCCATCCACGCTTCGCCGCGATCCGCGCCGACTACGAACGGGTGCTGAAACAGCGAAACACCCTGTTACGCACGGCTTCTGCCGCTCGTCGCGCCGGACCGGCCGGGGACTATCGGACCCTCGACGTGTGGGATGAGCATCTCGCTCGGCATGGCGCGGACCTGCTCGCTGGAAGGCTCGCGCTCATCGCCGCACTGCAACCGATGGCGGCCAAGGCGTATGACGCAGTGGCCCCGGGAGGCGGTGGCCTGGAGCTGTCCTATCGGCACACGCTGGATGCGGAGTTCGAGTCCACCGCCGGCCTGTCGTTGGACCGGGATGTGCTCGCCGCCGCGCTGCTTGCGACCCTGGCCCGGCTCCGCTCGCAAGAGGTGGAACGGGGTGTGACCCTCGCCGGACCCCATCGAGATGACCTGGTTCTCACCCTTGGCGGCCTGCCGGCCAGAGGCTACGCAAGTCATGGTGAATCGTGGTCGGTGGCGCTGGCACTTCGGCTTGGTTCCTACGAGCTACTTCGCGCCGATGGCGGCGAGCCGGTGTTGCTGCTGGACGACGTCTTTGCCGAACTCGACACCCGACGCCGCGAGTGTCTCGCTGAGCTGGTCGCCCCCGCTGAACAGCTGCTGGTGACCGCGGCGGTGCCCGGTGACGTCCCGGAAACGCTTCATGGCGCTCGTTACGACGTGATGGGCGGGGAGGTGACGCGTGCCCGCTGACAACCGCCGGTCCGGTGCGATGGACGGGGTACAGCTGGCGCGGGAGGCGCTGGCCCGGGCCCGGGAGGCGGCCAAGGCGACCCGGACCGAGACCGAGCGGGCCGCCGCCGGGCGCCGGCGGGCCGCCACTCGGGCGGCCAACGTTGCGCCGCGGCGCGAGCCGACCGCTGAGGGAGATCCGGTGACGTTCGGCGCCGCGATTGATGACCTGCTCGCCGTGCGCGGCTGGCAGGGCGAGGCCCGGGTCGCGCAGGTCACCGCGAACTGGCCCGCGACGGTGGGGGAGGACCTGGCCGCGCACTGTCGCCCGGTGACGTTGCGAGAGGGGGTGCTGACGGTAGAGGCGGAATCCACCGCGTGGGCCACCCAGATCCGGCTGCTCGCCCCACGCCTGCTCGCCCGGATCGCGGAAGTCGCCGGCGCCGGGGTGGTCACCAGGCTTGCCGTGCACGGCCCGGCCGGCCCGAGCTGGCGGCACGGCCGATTACGCGTGCCGGGTCGTGGACCGCGCGACACCTACGGCTGAGCGCACCCGCTGACTTCTCGCCTGCTGTGCCCCGCGCAGCCTTGCGCCAGGCCGGGTCCCGTGTGGGGGGACAACAACCCGCGTCCATCCGGGCCCGTGTGTCCACAACAGGACCCGTCCTGCGCCGGTTCTGACCTTGGGAGAGGTAAGATGGAGACCTCTCCGCGGACGTCGAGGCCCCTGACGGGGCCACTGGCGTGCGCGGCCCGGAAGGTCAGCGAAGCAGGAGACCCGTGGCTCAGCCGATCAAGCAACCCAGCTACGACGCAAGTTCGATTACCGTCCTCGAGGGTCTTGAGGCGGTGCGTAAGCGGCCCGGAATGTACATCGGCTCGACCAACGAGCGCGGCCTGCATCACCTGGTCCAAGAGGTCGTGGACAACTCGGTGGACGAGGCCCTTGCCGGCCACTGCGACCTGATCACGGTGACCCTGCTGCGCGATGGCGGGGTCCGGGTCAAGGACAACGGTCGAGGCATTCCCGTCTCCAAGCACAAGAGCGGAAAGCCGGCACTGGAGGTCGTGCTCACCACGCTGCATGCGGGCGGGAAGTTCGACTCGCAGTCCTACGCGGTGTCGGGTGGCCTGCACGGCGTCGGGATCTCGGTCGTGAACGCGCTCTCCAGCCGGCTCGACGTGGAGATCGAACGCGATGGTTTCCGGTGGACCCAGTCGTACGCGGCGAGCAAGCCCGTCGCGCCGATCGTGCAGGGCGCTCCCAGCAAGAAACAGGGAACGACGGTGACCTTCTGGGCCGACGAAACCGTTTTCGAGACGACCATCTATTCGTGGGAGACCCTGTACCGCCGGCTGCAGGAAATGGCCTTCCTGAACCGGGCGCTCACCATCGTGCTGCGGGACGAGCGGGAGGAGACGCCCCGCGAGGAGCGGTTCTTCTACTCCGGCGGCATCGAGGACTTCGTCCGGCACCTGAATGCCACGAAGAACCCGGTGCACAAATCCGTGATCGGCTTCGGGGCCGAGGGGATGACCGACAAGGGCAGCATCTCGGCGGAGTTTGCCCTGCAGTGGAACGACTCCTACGCCGAATCGGTCTACACCTTCGCCAACACGATCAACACCCATGAGGGCGGCACGCACGAGGAAGGCTTCCGCTCTTCGTTGACCGCAACGGTGAACAACGTCGCGCGGGCCAAGGGCTGGCTCAAGGAAAAGGACGATAATCTCACCGGCGACGACGTCCGTGAGGGCCTGACCGCCATCGTGTCGGTCAAGCTTTCCGAGCCGCAGTTTGAGGGCCAGACCAAGACCAGATTGGGTAACACCGAGGCCCGGAGTTTCGTGCAGAAGACCTGCAACGACTGGCTCAAGGATTGGTTCGAACGCAATCCATCTGAGGGCAAAGAGATCGTGACCAAGGCCTCGCAGGCGGCCCGGGCCCGCATCGCCGCGCGCCAGGCCCGCGACCTGACCCGGCGCAAGGGCCTATTGGAAAGCTCCTCTCTCCCCGGCAAATTGGCGGACTGTCAGTCCGGAAACCCGGCGGAGTGTGAGGTCTACATCGTCGAAGGTGACAGTGCCGGTGGCTCCGCGAAATCCGGCCGCGATTCGCGGACGCAGGCAATCTTGCCGATCCGCGGGAAGATCATCAACGTCGAGAAGGCCCGTATCGACCGGGTTTTGCGTAATACCGAGGTGCAGTCGCTGATCACCGCGTTGGGCACCGGTATCCACGAGGAATTCGACGTCACCAAGCTGCGCTATCACAAGATTGTGCTCATGGCCGACGCCGATGTGGATGGCCAACACATCCGGACGTTGCTGTTGACGCTGCTATTCCGGTTCATGCGGCCGCTGATCGAAGCCGGCTACGTTTACCTGGCCCAGCCACCCCTGTACAAGATCAAGTGGCAGCGGGAAGACCCCGACTACGCCTACTCCGAACGGGAGAAGGACGGTCTCATCGAGATCGGGATCGCGGCCGGCAAGAAACTTCCCAAGGACGACAACGTGCAGCGCTACAAGGGCCTCGGCGAGATGAACGCCGAGCAGTTGTGGGAAACCACGATGGATCCGGCAACGAGGACCCTGCTCCGCGTGACCCTCGACGATGCCGCGACGGCCGATGAGTTGTTCAGCGTCCTGATGGGCGAGGACGTGGAGGCGCGCCGCAACTTCATTACCCGCAACGCGAAGGACGTGCGTTTCCTCGACATCTAGGCGGAGACATCTCCGTGGACCCCGCTTCACCGAGGAACCAATTCATCCTGCGCCGCAGCAGCTTTGAGGAAGGATAGCCGTGGTCAACGTCGTACCCCCGCCGCCTGGAGATCGGGTCGAGCCGGTTGGGCTCGAGGTGGAAATGCAACGCTCCTACCTCGACTACGCCATGACGGTGATCATCGGGCGGGCCGTACCCGAGGTCCGGGATGGGCTGAAGCCGGTCCACCGCAGGGTGCTGTACGCCATGTTCGACGGCGGGTACCGGCCAGATCGGGGCTACTTCAAGTGCGCCCGTGTGGTCGGCGATGTGATGGGCAACTATCACCCCCACGGTGACGCGTCGATCTACGACACCGTTGTCCGCCTGGCCCAGCCGTGGTCGCTGCGCTACCCGCTGGTCGACGGTCAGGGGAACTTCGGCTCGCCGGGAAATGACCCGCCAGCCGCCCAGCGATACACCGAGTGCCGGCTGCACCAGCTGGCGATGGAACTGCTGCGCGACATCGATCAGGACACCGTCGATTTCACGCCGAACTACGACGGTCGCGGTTCCGAGCCGGTCATCCTGCCGAGCCGATTCCCGAACCTGCTGGTCAACGGCGGCTCCGGCATCGCGGTAGGGATGGCCACCAACATCCCGCCGCACAACCTGCGGGAGGTCGCCGCGGGGGTGCAGTGGTTCTTGCAGAACCCGCAGGCCAGTGACGAGGAATTGCTCGAGTCGCTGATGCAGCACGTGACCGGGCCGGACTTCCCGACCAAGGGCCTGATCGTCGGCCGGGACGGCATTGCGGACGCCTATCGCACCGGTCGGGGTTCGATTCGGATGCGGGCCGTGGTGGAAGTCGATGAGGACCGGCGCGGGCGCACCCAGCTGGTCGTGACCGAGCTCCCGTACCAGGTAAACCCGGACAACCTCGCCGAGAAGATCGCCGAGCTGGTCAGCGACGGTCGGGTCGGCGGGATCGCCGACATCCGCGATGAGGGCAGCGCCCGAGTGGGGATGCGGCTGGTCATCACGCTCAAGCGGGACGCCGTTGCCAAAGTGGTGCTGAACAACCTCTATAAGCACACCCAGCTGCAGGACAGCTTCGGCGTGAACATGTTGACCATCGTCGACGGGGTCCCCCGCACGCTGCGGCTCGATCAGCTGGTTCGCTACTGGGTGACCCACCAGCTCGACGTCATCGTCCGGCGGACCCGCTACCGGTTGCGCAAGGCCGAGGAGCGCGCGCACATCCTGCGCGGATACGTGAAGGCGCTGGATCGGCTGGACGAGGTCATCGCTTTGATCCGGGGCGCCGACTCCGCGGAAGCGGCCCGCAGCGGGCTGATGGAGCTGCTGGACATCGACGAGGTGCAGGCGCGGGCCATCCTGGACCTGCAACTGCGCCGCCTCGCGGCCCTGGAGCGGCAGGCCATCTACGACGAGCTCGCTGCGATCGAGGTGGACATCGCCGACTTGCAGGACATCCTGGCGAATGAGCCGCGGCAACGCCGCATCGTGGGCGAAGAACTCGGCGAGATTGTGGACAAGTACGGCGATGAGCGGCGTACCCGAATCATCGCCTACGAGGGCGACCTGTCGATGGAAGACCTGATCGCCCAGGAAGACGTGGTCGTCACCATCACCCGAGGGGGCTACGCCAAGCGCACGAAGGTTGATCTTTACCGGCAGCAGCGCCGCGGCGGGAAGGGCGTGCAGGGGGCGGCCCTGCGCGAGGACGACATCGTCGAGCACTTCTTCGTGACGACCACCCATCACTGGCTGCTGTTTTTTACCAACAAGGGGCGCGTGTATCGCGTCAAGGCGCACGAGGTGGTCGAGCAGGCCCGAACGGCCCGCGGTCAGCACGTGGCCAACCTGCTGGCGCTGCAGCCGGACGAGAGAGTCGCCAGCGTCATGGCGATCAAGGACTACACCGCGGCGCCGTACCTGGTGCTCGCGACCCGACGCGGCATCGTCAAGAAGACCGCGCTGTCGGAATTCGACTCGAACCGGACCGGCGGCGTAATCGGCATCAATCTGCGTGAGGACGACGAATTGGTCGGGGCCGACCTCGCGGCGGCCGAGGACGACCTGCTGCTCGTGTCGAGTAAGGCCATGGCGATCCGATTCCGGGCCGACGATGAGCAGCTCCGTCCCATGGGGCGGGCGACCTCCGGCGTGGTGGGGATGCGGTTCGCCGACGGCGATGCGCTGCTCAGCATGTGCGTCATCCGCGGCGGTGATGGTTACCTGCTGACCGCGACCGAGGGCGGTTTTGGCAAGCGCACCAGGCTGTCTGAGTACGGCGCGCAGGGCCGCGGGGGCAAGGGTGTGTTCACGATGAAGATCGTGAGTACGCGTGGCCGCATCGTGGGCGCCCTCGTCGTGGGTGATGATGACCAACTGTTTGCCATCACCTCGAACGGCGGCGTGATTCGCACCAGCGCCGCGGAGGTGCGCAAGACCGCTCGTCAGACGATGGGGGTGCGCCTGATGAATCTGCCCGATGGCGTCACACTGCTCGCAGTGGCCCGCAACGCCGACGAGGATGATCCGCAACCGCCGGAGATCTCGCAGGGAGGTAGCACGACGTGACGCAGCAGACCGGCCCGCCGCAGGCCGGCCCGCAAGGGTCGGTCCTGACGACGCCGGTCAAGGCAACGCGGCGCCGACCGGTGCCGCGCCGGGCCCGTCTCACGCTGACGCGCATCGACCCCTGGTCGGTGCTGAAGGCCGCGTTGATATTCGCGACCTGCCTGTTCGTCGTGTGGATGATTGCGGTGATCGTGCTGTTCTCGATCCTGGCGGGTGCTGGTGTTTTCAACTCGATCAACCAGACGCTCTCCGACGTGCTCGGCACCCACCTGAGCTTCGCCGGTGCCGGCATCATCGGCGGCGCCGCGGTGCTGGGCGCCTTCAACGTGGTGCTGTTGTCGGCCTTGGCGACGGTGGGGGCCTTCGCCTACAACATCACCGCCGCCCTGGTCGGCGGCCTGGAGGTCACCCTCGCGGAACGCGAGTAGGCCGGTCCCGGGTGGTCGCCGCGCGTGGTGCGTTAGGCTCTCGGCGCGGTTCTGGCCGCTCATGCCCGCATGCACGGACCTGTAGCTCAGTCGGTTAGAGCGCTTCCCTGATAAGGAAGAGGTCGGAAGTTCAAGTCTTCCTAGGCCCACCCCCATAACCCCTGGTCAGAGCCCGGTTCCTTCCGCGAGGGAGCCGGGCTCGTCCGTTGCTGAGGGCTCCTGCCCGCCAAACTGCCCGCCAACGTCCTCCTTGGCAGCCGCGAAGAGGCGATCCATGACGGTTGCTCCGGACTCCAGGACCGGGCGGAGCTGCTTCCTGTACACGACCTCCGTGACTACCGTGCTGCGGTGCCCGACGAGGCGGGAGATCTCCTCGATGGGGACGCCGCTGTCCGACAGGAGCGATACGAACGAGTGCCGCAGCTCGCGGGGCGTCCACTGGCTGGCGTCGACGTCGGCGGCCCGGCCGATGGCTGCCCGGAAGTCCCGGCGGACGTCAGCCGAGTCCAGCGGGGTGCCGTAGCGGGTGGTGAACACGAGACCGAGGTCGACCCACTTCGAACCGGCCT
>DASYGP010000076.1:0-3210 GCA_035999615.1 Mycobacteriales bacterium | reverse complement strand
AGCCCTTCCACGTCGGCGAAGGTGCGGGCCAGGCCGTCGTCCTCGGCGGCCCACAGCGCGACCGCCCGCAGCCCCGGGGTGTCGATCAGGCAACCCCCGGTGGGCAAGGTCAGCAGTTGCCGGTTGACGGTGGTGTGCCGGCCCTTGCCGTCGTCGCGGATGTCCTGGACGCGCATCACCGGCGCCTGGGCCAGCGCGTTGGCGAGGGTGGACTTGCCGGCACCGGACGTGCCCAACAGCGCCAGGGTGCAGCCCGGCCCGGCATAGCCACCCAGCCGATCCAAGCCCGCTCCGGTCCGGGCGCTGACCGCCAGCACCGCTGCACCGGGCGCGGCGGACTCGACGTCCAGGACGACCGCAGGCAGGTCCGGGCACAGATCGGCTTTGCTGAGCACTACCACCGGTGCGGCGCCGCTGGGCCAGACCAGCGCCAGCAGCCGCTCCAGCCGGCCCAGGTGGGGCGGCTGCGCGAGGGACACCACGATCAGGGCGTGGGTGACGTTCGCGGCCAGCGCCTGCTGCGCGCTGAGACCGCTGGCCTGCGACCGGCCCAGCAGCGAGGTGCGGGTGACCAGCGAGGTCAGCGTGGCCCGATCGGGTGCGGCCTCGGTCACGCAGCCGACGTCGCCGACCGTCGGCGGGTAGCGCAGGTCACGGCCGAGGCCGACCCGGCGCTGGCCGTCGGCGCCGGCGACGAGCACCTCGCCGCGTTCCGCGCGCACCACCCGGCCGGGCTCGCCGGCCATCGTGGCCAGCTCGGCGCGTTGGGCGGCGGTGATGCCCAGTGCGGCCAACGGATCGGCGAAGCCGAGATCACAAGAAAACGACACGATGAACTCCGGGGATTGGCCCCGGCGGACGGCTCAGCCGTGACGGGGCGGGGAGGGTAGGGACGAGCGCCCAGCGGCGGACCACACGACGGTCATGGACGCCACCTCCCTTCACCCGGCTCCGGCAATGCAGCTCCGGCTGCCCCTACCGTGCCGCAACCGGGGCGCCGGGCGCAATCGAATTTCGCCGGCCCGGGGCGCAAGAATCTCGCCACCCGGCGGCGGGCTCACCGACCGGGCAGGCCGGCCAGGAACCCCCGTACCAACGCCGCGGTCCGTTCGGGATGTTCGAACTGCGGAACGTGCCCGCTGTCCTCGAGCACGATCGACGGCGACTCGGGGAGCGCCGCGTCGACGTGCCGCGCGAACGAGGAGGGCACCAGCCGGTCCCGGTCGCCCCAGAGGAACATCGACGGTGGGGTCAGTGAGGGCAGCCGGGTCCAGAACCCGCGATCACCGAAGGCCTCGTCGAGGTAGATCGCCCGCATCGTGGCGAAGAAGGCGACCCGGTGCGCGGGGGAGGCGTTGACCCGCAGGAACTCGTCGGCAGCCGCGTCGTACCAGGCGGTCGGCAGCCGGTCCGGCTTCGCGAACATGGTGCGGATGGCGCCCACGACGAACCGGTGGCCGACCGGGAACTGGACCCGGGCCAGCCCCGGGCGCAACACCCGGACCACCGGTACCCATTGGCGCAGCCGCCGGAACGCCGGCGAGGGGCACAGCAGCACCAGGCCGGCGTAGTCCTTCGGTCGGGTCAGCCCGGCCTCCAACGCGATCCGGCCGCCTAGCGAGTTGCCGATCAAGACCGGGTTGGTGGCATCCAGCTGCCGGCAGAAATCCCGCAGCCACGGGATGAACCAGGCCGGCGAGTAGGTCCCGCGGGGTGCGGCGGAGGCCCCGAAGCCGGGCAGGTCCGGGGCGATGACGCGGTAGTCCTGCGCCAGGTCCCACAGCAGCGGCAGCAGGGAGGCGTTGGTGGCGCCGAGGCCGTGCAACAGCACCAGCGCCCGGCCCTCCCGCGGGCCGGCGTCGAGGTAGGCGGTGGCGATGCCGTGAGCGCTGATCTGATCGGCCCGCGGCCAGCGCTCCGGCATCGGCTCGGTCGTGCTGAACAGCCCGTCCAACGCGAGGGTGAGCGCGAGGTCCCCGCGCACGGTGATGTCCCCGGCAAGGAACGCGCGAATGCCGGAGTCGGCGCCGGTCAGGACCGCGCTGAGCACCTCGGCGCTGCCCCGCACGGTGGCGGTCGCCGGGGTCGCCGGGACCCCCCGCCGCCCCACGAGCCGGCCCCGGTGCAGCTCGACGGTCGCGGCTTCGCCCCGGTCCGGGCAGAACGTCACGCTGGCTTCCCGGCCGGCCAGCAGCGGCCCCGGCGGGGTGCGGCGCAGCCGCACGGCGAGCGCCCCGGCGAGATCGGGGCGGAACCGGCCGGCGGGCTGCGCGTTCACGCGAAGGCCGGTGGGCGGTCCTGCGCCCACGGCAGGTCCTGCTCGAGCTGCCCGGCGAGGGCCAGCAGCTCCGCGTCCCGGCCGCGGCGGGCGACCAGCTGGACGGCCAGCGGCAACCCGGCCGGAGTACGGCCGGCGGGCAGGGACAGGGCCGGTTGACCGGTGACGTTCTGCGGCGGCGCCCACGGCATCCAGCGGGTCACCCCGAGCATGGTGCGCACCGCGCCGACACCCACGTACCGGTCGGCGCTGATCGCCGGCTCGGCCAGCATCGGCAACAGCAGCACGTCGAAGCCGGTCAGGAACTCCTCCATCACGGCGGTCAGCCGGGCGCCGCGGGCGCGGGCGGCCCGGACCATCCGGGCCGGTGGGGCCAACCGGGCCACCGCCCGGGTCCGGGCCTCGGCGGCGCGCGGCTCGGCCAGCCCGGCAAGGTCATCTCGCGCGCCGGCGAGGAACCGGGGGACGAACGCCGCCGACATGGACGGCCCCCACGGCGGGTCCTGCGCGACCACGTCATGCCCGAGGTCGGTGAGCCGCTCGGCGAGCAGCGCCAGCGCGGCGGCCTGCTCCACCCCGACCGGCGTCGGCATCGGGGCCTTGGAGGAGACGGCCACCCGCAGCCGGCCCGGGGCGGCGGCCGGCGGCAGGTCGGCGAGCACCTGCAGGGCCAGCACCGTGTCGGCGACTGTGCGGGTGAGGACGCCGGCGTGCGAGAGGCCGTACCAATGCTCGGACATCGGCAGCAGCCCGGCGCTGGGCTTGAGCCCGACTAGCCCGCAACACGCGGCTGGGATCCGGATCGAGCCGCCCCCGTCGGTCGCGGTCGCGAGGGGGACCAACCCGGCGGCCACGGCTGCCGCGGAACCGCCGGAGGAACCCCCGGGGGTGCGCGCCGGGTCCCACGGGTTGCGGGTGACCCCATGTGCCTG
>DASYGP010000068.1:0-3105 GCA_035999615.1 Mycobacteriales bacterium | reverse complement strand
GCGCATTTTTGATCTTCTTGACGGTGTCGAGGGACAGGGTGCCGAACGCGAACCGACGGTGCGGGGAGACTTGACCATTGAGACGGGTACGGGGCGCCCGGATGCTAGGCGCCTCCAAGACGCCGCCGTCCTCATTGCCGGTAACCCGGCCGGCCAGCTGGGTGACCCGGCTGGACAGGCGCGCGACCTGCCCGACGCCGGGGATGCCGCGCAGCGGCGGCACCTGGGTCAGGCCGGGCAGCACGCTGGGTAGCGCCCGCAGACCGCGCCAGGGGTGCAGCGGCATCCGGACCAGGCTCCGGCCGAGCAGGGCCAGCTCATGCGGAGGTTGCTCGACAACCCTGGGCGTGGCGGGCGGTATCTCCCGGCCCTCGGGTGCCATGTCCAGCAGGACGGTCAGCACCTCCGCGCCGGACAGGCCGTCGACCGCCGCGTGGTGGACCTTGGCGATGAGCGCGACCCGTCCCTTGGGTAGGCCATGCACGATCTGCATCTCCCACAGCGGCCGGCTGCGGTCCAGCTCCAACGACGCGGCATACGCCGCCATCTCGCCGAGCGCCTGGTCGTCGCCGGGCGGCCGGATGGCGACGTCGCGGATGTGGTAGTCCAGGTCGAAGTCGGGATCCTCGATCCAGAACGGGTGATCGAGGTCGAACGGGACGCGGACCAGCCGCCAGCGGAACGGCGGCAGCAGGTGGATGCGTTCGGCGACCAGCGCGCGGATCGCGGCGGCGTCCAGTACGCCGCCGGGCGCGGTGGCCGGGTCGCAAATGGCCAGCATGCAGACGTGGCCGTGGACCCGGCCGTTCTCCATGGCCAGGAACTGAGCGTCGAGCGCGGTGAGCTGCCGCATGCTGGGTGTCCCCGTATGGTTGTCGTTCTCCGGTTGGTTCTGCGCAGGATGCCCCATCGGTGGGGGCGGGCGCCGTTGAAGGGCAGGATGTTCGGTGACGGATCCGCAGTTGCCGGGCATTTTCGCGAAGCTCGCTCCCACGCTCGACCATTACGGCTATCTCGCGGTCGGCGGTTTCGTGCTGGTCGAGGACTTCGGCATCCCGGTGCCGGGGGAGACGATCCTCATCGCGGCCGCGGTCTACGCCGGCGCCGGCAAGCTGAACATTCTCGTCGTCGCGCTGATCGGTTTCGTGGCGGCGATCGTCGGCGACAACATCGGCTACCTGATCGGCCGGGTCGGCGGCCGGCCGCTGATCGAGCGTTTCGGCCGGTTCATCTTTCTGACCCCGGAGCGGCTGGATAAGGCGGAGGCGTTCTTCACCCGGCACGGCGGCAAGGTGGTGACGATCGCCCGCTTCGTGGAAGGTCTGCGGCAGGCGAACGGGATCATCGCGGGAATCACCGGGATGCACTGGCTGCGGTTCCTGGCGTTCAACGCGCTCGGCGCCGCACTGTGGGTCGGGCTGTGGGTGTCGGTGGGCGACCTCGCCGGTTCGCACCTGCAGGCCATCTACGACGCGGTGACCCGCTACTCGCTGATCGCGGTGGCCGTCGCGATCGTGGTGCTGATCTTGCTGGTCGTGCGTCATCGGCGTCGCCGGGCGCGCCCGGCTCCGGCTACCCGGTAGAGTCCCCGACGCGCCCGCGAGGGGGCATTGGAGGCTTCGCCTAGTCCGGTCTATGGCGCCGCACTGCTAATGCGGTTTGGGTTCAACCCCATCCCGGGTTCAAATCCCGGAGCCTCCGCCATTACCGTTCCTCGACGGGCAGCGTCCCAAAAAGGACAACCGATGTCAGCCGATAGTGCATCTGGGAGTGCGTCCGGTAGGGCGTCCGGACCGGCCGAGGCGGCCCTGCGCGGCGCGACCGAGGTGGCCCAGGTCGTCGCGGCCGGCGCCGACCGGGTCTTCGCCGAGCTGGCGGACGGCTGGGCGTACGTCGGGTGGGTGGTCGGCGCGACGCACATCCGGGACGTGGATGAGGCCTGGCCGCGGGTGGGAGCCAAGATCCATCACATGATCGGCCTGTGGCCGGCCGTCGCTTCGGACTCCACCGAGTCGCTGGAGTGCGAGCCGAACCGCCGCCTGCTGCTGCGGGCCCGCGGCTGGCCGCTGGGTGAGGCGATCGTGGAGATCGTGCTCACCGAGCAGGGGCCGTCCCGGACGACGGTGACGATGCGGGAGGCGCCGAGTGCCGGGCCCGCCGCCTGGCTGGACAACCCGCTGCTGCGCTGGGGCCTGCGCCTGCGCAACGTGGAAACCCTCAAGCGCCTGAAGGACCGGGTGGAACACCGGGCCTTCCCCGCCGATGCCTAGCGTTCGGGGCGACGCAGATGCCTAACGTCCGCGGTGACGCGGCACCTGACGCGATCGTGATCGGGGCCGGGCACAACGGCCTAGTCGCCGCCAACCTGCTGCGGGACGCGGGCTGGGATGTGGTCGTCTGCGAGGCGACGCCGCACGTCGGCGGCGCCGTCCGCTCGGCGGAGGTGACCGCCCCCGGGTTCTCGACCGATCTGTTCAGCGCGTTCTACCCGCTGGCCGTCGCCTCTCCGGTGCTGCAGGCCCTGGACCTCGGCGCGTACGGCCTGCACTGGACCCACGCCCCCCGGGTGCTGGCGCACATCTTCCCGGACGACCGATGCGCGGTGCTGTCCCGTGACGTCGAGCAGACCGCACAGTCGGTGGAGGAATTCGCCCCCGGCGACGGGGCCGCGTGGCGGGCGCTGGTGGCCGAGTGGGAGGCCATCCGGGAGCCGCTGCTCAACGCGCTGTTCGCGCCGCTGCCGGCGCTGGCACCCGCGGCGCGGCTGGCCGCCCGGCTGGGGTCGGGGGGTGCGCTGCGGCTGGCCCGGCTGGCGCTGTTGCCGGTCCGCCGCCTCGGCGAGGAACGCTTCGCCGGCGCGGGCGCGGCGATGCTGTTGGCCGGGAACGCGTTGCACGCCGACCTGCCGCCCGACGGGGCGGGCAGCGCGGTGTACGGGTGGCTGCTGAGCATGCTCGGCCAGAGCTACGGCTTCCCGGTGCCGGTCGGGGGCGCCGGTCAGCTGACCGAGTCGATGGCCCGGAGGCTGACCGCAACCGGCGGCGCGATCCGGCGGGCCAGCGCGGTCGAGGCCATCGATGTGCAGGGCGGGACCGCGGTCGGGGT
>DASYGP010000057.1:0-1854 GCA_035999615.1 Mycobacteriales bacterium | reverse complement strand
TGACCGCGGCGGCCATCCCGAGGGTGCTGGCGCCGAGCGCGGCCGCCGCCAGCACCAGCAACCCGACGCGCCTGATGATCACATCCGAACTTCGGCACATACGCGCGCGGTATAGAGCGGCCGGCTGCGGCCCTGGCGGTCTACGTGGCCGAGGGCGTGCTGCAGCAAACGCCCGGCCCGCAGCTGTCCGCCCCGCCCGCCACGCCCACCCCGAAGGTGTCGCTGTCGGCCAGGACGGTGTAGACCTCCCAGCGCTCCCCGGCCGGGCCGGTCACCCACACCTTGTCCTGGGTAGCGAAGCAGCAGGTGGCGCCCATCTCCGCCTCGGTGAAAAGACCGTGGCCAGACAGCCGGGCGATCTCGGCGTGGACGGCGTCGGCGGAGTTGACCTCCACGCCGAGGTGATTCAGCGTGCCGCCCTTCCCGGGGTTCTCGAGCAGGACGAGCTTGAGCGGCGGCGCGTCGATGGCGAAGTTCGCATAGCCGGCGTGCTGCTTGGCCGGAGCCGTACCGAACAGCTTGCTGTAGAAGGCGACCGCCTCGTCGAGGTTGTCCACGTTCAGGGCCAGCTGCAGCCGGCCGCCGTCGGGTGTGGTCATGACCGCCGCTCCTCCCGTCGGCGCCGCTCGCCACCGGTTGCGGCGACGATGGCGGCTGCGCCCTGTAATTCGATGTTCATCGAATGAAGCCACTTTGAGGCACGCTTCGACGAACGTCAAGGGATGATGAGACATTCATCGAATCAGGTGCCATCATGGGCGGATGCCCAAGGCGCTGCCGCTGCTCGATACGACCGAACCGGTCTGCTGCGCCCCGCTCGCCGTCGGGGTGTTGGCCGACGAGGACGCGCTGGCGGTGGCACTCCGGCTGAAGGCGCTGGCCGATCCGGTCCGGGTGCAGCTGATGAGCATGCTGTTCGCGGCCGGCGAGCACGGGGTGTGCACCTGCGAGCTGGCGCCCGCGCTGCGCCTGTCGGAGGCGACGGTCAGCCACCACCTGCGCCAGCTGCGCGAGGCCGGGCTGGTGGAGGGGACCCGCAAGGGCACCAATGTGTTCTACCGGCCGCAACCCGACGCCCTGTGCGCGCTGGTCCGGGTGCTGGATCCGACGTGCTGTTGACCCGCCCCGCTCGCGCCCGCCGGTCGCGCCCGATTTCGCGGCTGGCCCTGGGGCTGGACCCGACGTGCTGTTGACCCGCCGCCCCCGCCCCCGCGCCCGCCGGCCGCGCCCGCTACCGCGGCTGGCCCGGGGGCTGGACCCGACGTGCCGTTGACCCGCCGCTCCCGCGCCCGCCGGCCGCGCCCAGTACCGCCGCTGGTCCGTAAGGCCTTCGCCGAGTTGCTGGGCAGCGCCCTGCTGGCGGCGACGGTCGTCGGCTCGGGTATCGCCGCGCAGCGGCTGTCCCCACGGGATGTTGGCCTGCAGCTGCTGGAGAACTCCCTCGTCACGGGCGCCGCGCTGGTGGCGCTCATCCTCGCCCTGGGGCCGGTATCAGCGGCGTTCAACCCGGTGGTAACGCTGGCCGAGCGTTACTTCGGCGCCATCACCAGCGCGGCGGCGGCGGTGTACGTCGCGGCGCAGATCGCCGGCTGCTGCGCGGGCGCGGTCCTGGCCAACCTGATGTTCAGCCGGCCGGCGGTCGCGCTCAGCACCCACCACCGCAGCACGGGTGGGCTCTGGCTCGGGGAGGTCGTCGCCACGTTCGGCCTGGTAGTGATCATCTTCGGGGTCGTACGGGCCGGCCGCGGCCACGCGGTCGCGTTCGCGGTGGGCAGCTACATCACCGCCGCCTACTGGTTCACCAGCAGCACCAGTTTCGCCAACCCGGCGATCAGCATCGGCCGCACCCTGTCC
>DASYGP010000173.1:0-22611 GCA_035999615.1 Mycobacteriales bacterium | reverse complement strand
AGATCGGCGAGGGCCGCCTTGGTGGGCGCCGGGCTGGCGAACCGGAACAGGCCGCGAGCCGCCGGCAGCAACCCGTTGTGGATCTCCCAGGCCGCGCGCACCTCGCCGCGGTCGAAGGCAGCGATCATGGCCGCGATCTGGCTCCCGGCCAGATGCCCGAGCACGCTGACCACACCTACCGCGCCCAGCGCGAGCAGCGGCAGGTTGACCTCGTCCGCGCCGCAGTAGATCGCCAGGTCCGGCACGCAGCGACGCACGTCGCCGGTGGCGGCAAGATCGCCCTTCGCGTCCTTGAGCGCGACAATCTGCGGATGCCCGGCCAGCCGGACGATCGTGTCGGTCGTCAGCGCGAGACCGGTCCGGGCCGGGACGTCGTACAGCATGACCGGTAGATCGGCGGCGGCAGCGATCGCTTCGATGTGCGCGATGACGCCCTCTTGGGTGGGCTTGGAGTAATACGGGGTGGTGGCGAGGACGCCGTGCGCGCCGGCCTTGGCGGCGAGCCGGGCGAGCTCCCGGCCATGCGCCGTGTCGTTGGTGCCGGCGCCGGCGATCACCGAAAACCGCTCCCCAGCGGCGTCCAGCACGGCGCGCAGCAGCTCGTATTTCTCGGCGTCACTGGTCGTCGACGCCTCTCCGGTCGTGCCGGACACGACGACACCGTCGTGACCGTGGTCCGCAAGGTGCTGGACCAGCCGGCCGACCGCCGGCAGGTCCAGGGCGCCGTCGGGGGTGAACGGGGTCACCATTGCGGTGAGAAACCGGCCAAAGGGGGCGGCGGGAAGCGCGCTCATAAGCGCTTACCGTAGACCCGGGAACCGGCCCGGCACACCAGCAACCCGCCGCACCTGGTCGGGGGGTTCCAAGCGCGGCGGGCCTAGAAAGTGTCGCACAATCAGGCCCGGTTCCCGAGGGCCAATTACCGTCCGGGCGGGTTCACCGCGACCGGGGCGGGGGCCTGCGCGGCCCGCTTCGACGGGGATTCGCTGCGCACCACGATGGCCACCGCAGCGACGACCAGCAGCCCGCCGGCCACGACCGGCGCGCCAACCGGTTCGCCGAGCAGCACCGCACCCAGGAACACGGCCACCACCGGGTTGACATAGGCGTACGTGGCGACCTGGCCGATCGGGGCGACCCCCAGCAGCCAGGAGTAGGCGCTGAACGCCACCACCGAACCGGCCACGATCAGATACAGCAACGCCAGCCAGCTCTGCCCGGAGACCTGCGCCGGATGCAGCCGCTCCCCGCTGAGCGCCCCGACCAGCAGCATCGCGACACCACCGGCGGCGCTTTCCAGCGTGATCGCGACCGCGGGCATCGCCGGCAGGGAACCGCGCGAGGCGAGCACCGACCCGGCGGCCCAGGACAGGGCGGCCCCCACGATCAGCAGGCCACGCCCGTGCAACGCGCCGCCGCCGCTGGAGACGAGCAGGAGCGCGACGCCGCCGAAACCGACGATGACCCCCACGACCGTCACCCAGCGCGGCCGCTCCCCCAGCACCGCCCGGATCACGACGACGAACAGCGGCACCAGCGCCACCAGCAGCGCCGTGAGTCCCGAGGGCAGCGACCGTTCGCCGAGGTTGACCAGACCATTGCCGCCGAGCAGCAGCAAGATGCCGACCGCGCCGGCCGTCAGGGCCTGCCGGGCGGGCACCCGGAACGCCCCCGGCCCGCGGCGGGCCAACACGTATCCGCCGGTAAGCACCGTGGCGGCCACGAACCGGAGTCCCGCGCTGGTGATCGGCGGCAGGGTCCGAACCACAACCCGAATCGCCAGGTACGTCGAGCCCCAGACGAGATACACCGTGCCCAGCGCCGTCCACACCTGCCAGGGGGCCGCCGCCGCGCGGGCCGCGGCCGCCCGGGCGATGGTCTGCGTCACCCGATGACCCTGTCACGGGCGGTCCGTTCGCGGCCAGCGGATTCCCCGGCTCGGCCCGCCCGGGTCCGGTCAGCCCTCGGCGACCAACGGGCTCGCCGCGACTTCGGTGCCGTCGGCGAGGGGGGAGATCACGAAATCGGCGAAGACGTTCGCGGCCACCCGCTGCAGTTCCCGCAGGCAGGCGATGGCCAACTCGCGAATTTCCACGTCGGCGTGCTCGGAGGCTCGCATCGCCACGAAGTGGCGCCAGGCCCGGTAGTTGCCGGTGACCACGATCCGGGTCTCGGTCGCGTTGGGCAGGATCGCCCGGGCGGCCTGCCGGGCCTGCTTACGCCGCAGGGTGGCGTTCTCGACGTCTGCGAAACGCTTCTCCAAGCCCTCGAGCAGCGAGGTGTACGCCGCGAGGGAGGCGTCGGTGGCCGCCAAGAACTGGGCGTGCAGCTGCGGGTCGGCGGCGATCACATCCGGTTCCACCATGGCCGCATCCCGCTCCGGTACGTACCGCTGGGACAGCTGGCTGTAGGAGAAGTGCCGGTGCCGGATCAGCTCGTGGGTGAGCGATCGGGACACGCCGGTCAGGTAGAACGTCACGCTGCCGTGCTCAAGGACCGACAGGTGGCCGACGTTCAAGATGTGCCGCAGGTAGCCGGCGTTCGTGGCGGTAGCCGGATTGGGTTTGGCCCAGGACTGATAGCAGGCCCGCCCGGCGAACTCGGCGAGGGCTTGCCCCCCTTCGGCGTCGGTCTCCCAGGGCACATCCTGCGGGGCGATGAACTGGGTTTGGGCGATGACCTGGACCTGCAGCGGCGCGACCTGCGGCACGGGAACGACTCCTGAACGGGCGGCGATGACGGGACGGGCAGGCCCACGATCCTCCGGGCCGCGGGCGGCCTTCAGGTTACCGGGCGGCCCGGACATCTCGGCGCCGACGCGGCCGGGCGGCCCCCGGGGCCGGCCGCTTCATCCGACCCAATGATGCGGAAAATGTCGGGCCGGTAGGTCAGGGTGTCCCTGTGAGCGACGACGCGATCTGGGCGCAGGGCCTGGTCAAGCGCTATCAGGGCCGCCGCGGGCGACCCGACACCGACGCGGTCCGCGGGGTGGATCTCGCGATTCCGCCGGGGGAGATCTTCGGCTTCCTCGGGCCGAACGGAGCCGGGAAGACCACCACCGTCCGGATGCTGTGCACCTTGCTGCCGATCAGCGCCGGGGAGGCCCGCGTCGCCGGCGTCGACGTGCGCCACGACCCGGCCGGGGTGCGCCGCAACATCGGCGTGGCGCTGCAGGAAGCCGGCCTGGACCCCACCCAGACCGGCCGGGAACTGCTCACCTTGCAGGCCGGGCTCTACCGGGTGCCCGATCCCAGCGGCCGGGCCGGGCAGCTGCTGGAATTGGTGGGCCTGCTCGACGCGGCGGACCGCCCCGTCGGGACCTACTCGGGCGGGATGAAGCGCAGGTTGGACCTGGCCAGCGCGTTGGTGCACCGGCCGACGGTGCTGTTCCTGGATGAACCCACGACCGGCCTCGACCCGGCCAGCCGGGCCACCGTCTGGGACGAGGTGCGGCGGATCAACGCCGAGGGGACCACCGTGTTCCTCACCACGCAGTACCTGGAAGAAGCCGACCAGCTCTGCGCGCGGGTGGCGATCGTCGACGACGGGCGGATCGTGGTGCAGGGCTCCCCGGCCCAGCTCAAGGCGGGGTTGGGCGCGGACGCGGTCACCCTCGGGCTGGCCGATGAAGACCGGGACCGGGCCGCCGCGGCCCTGCGCGGGATGACCGGCCTGGACCACGTCGTCCTCGACGAGCACGGCCTGGCGGTCTACGTCGGGCACGGGGCGGCCGCCATCCCCGAGATCGTGCGCCGCCTGGAGGAGGTGGGCGTACGGCCGGCCACCGTGCAACTGGCCCGCCCCACCCTCGACGATGTCTTCCTGGACGCGACCGGCCGCCGGATCGAGGGCCGGGGCACCTCCGACGCGACCATCGAGGGGGCCGCGTGAACGAGACGCTGCTGCTGGCCCGCCGGGCGGTGCGGGAGGTCTGGCGACTGCCGGCCGCGACGCTGCCGGCGCTGTTCATCCCGCTGTTTTTCCTGGTCGTCAACCTCGGTCAGGTTTCCAAGACCTTCCCGCGGCAGACCCCGTTCCTGCACGGCCAGCCGTATGTGGCCTTCGCGCTGCCCGTGTCGCTGGTGTTCGCGGTCTCGTCGGCGACCAGCGGCCTGGCCATGGTGACCGACATCGACATCGGCTACCTGGACAAGCTCCTCGCCGCCCCGATCCGGCGGACCGCGCTGATCTGGGGCCGGCTGGCCGCCGACCTGGTCCGCGGGTTGTTGGTGTCGGTGTTGGTGCTGGCCGTCGGGTTCGCGTTCGGCGCCCGGGTGCAGACCGGGGTGATCGGGGTGGTTCTGCTCGTGGTCCTGTCGGCGGCCTGGGGGGTTGCCTACGCCGGGATAGCGATCGGCATCGCGCTGACCACCAAGAATGTGCAGACCACCAACGCGAGTTTCATCATCTTCTTCCCGCTGCTGTTCCTGACCCCGAACTTCGTCCCGTTCAACCTGCTGTCGCCGACCCTGCGGGTGGTGGCCCGGGCCAACCCGGTCAGCTATGTCATCACCGGGGAACGGGACCTGCTGCTCGACCCCACCCTGCATTGGGGGTCGCTGCTGGCGACCATCGCCATCATCGCGGGCACCGGCGTGATCCTCACCGGGCTGTCGTTGCGCGCCCTGTCCCGGTTCGCGGATTGATGGCCGATGCCGCGGGGCCGCCCCGGCGGGCGGAGACCTTCGTGCGACTCGCCTTGCCGCGCGACGTCGAGGCGGTGGCCGCCATCCAGGCGCGGGCCTGGCAGTCGGCCTACGCCGGGGTCCTGCCCGGGATGGTGCTGGACCGGCTCGAGCCCAGCGCCCGGGCCACCTGGCAGTTGGCCGTCGAGGCGCCACCGACGGACGCGCACCACGTGCTGGTGGCGCTGGCCGCCGACCGGGTCGTCGGGTTTGCGGCGGTCTGCCCCAGCGAGGACCCGACCGACGATCCGCATGTCGTGGGCAGCCTCGCGGTGCTCGCGGTCGACCCCGACGCGCGCGGGCAGGGACACGGCAGCCGGCTGCTGGCGGCCGCGGTGGAAACGCTGCGGACCAGTAGGCTCGTGACCGCGACCTGCTGGCTGCCCCACTCCGATGTGGCGCTGCGCACGTTCCTGGAGTCGGCCGGCTGGGCCCCGGACGGTGGCACCCGTGAGCTGGACACCGGCGCCGGGATCGTGCGGGAGCTCCGGCTGCACACGCGGCTGGACTGAGCCAGCGCGGCCGTGGGCCGAGGTGGAGGGGCGACGATGGGTTTCGAGGGGTTTCCCGACCGGCTGCTGCCGTTCTACGAGGGGCTCGCAGCGGACAACAGCAAGGCGTACTGGTCCGACCACAAGGCGGTTTACCAGCAGTGCGTCGCCGAGCCGATGCAGGCCCTGTTGGACGAACTCGGCCCGGAGTTCGGGGAGGCGAAGTTCTTCCGGCCCTACCGGGATGTGCGGTTCAGCAAGGACAAGACGCCGTACAAGACGCACGCGGCGGCGGTTGTCGGCGATGGCAGCGCGGCGCTCTACCTGCAACTGGGCGCCGACGGGCTGCTGATTGCCGGCGGCTGCTACCACGCCGCGGCCGATCAGGTGCAGCGTTACCGGGCCGCGGTGACCGACCCGGCCGGTGCGCAGCTGGCCGCCCTGCTGGACGGGCTACGCGGCGAAGGCTGGCAGGTCGGCGGGGACCGGCTCAAACGGCCACCGCGCGGCTCCGACGCTGATCATCCGCGGGCCGAGTTGATGCGTCACCGCACCCTGACCGCCAGCCGCCAGGATGAGCCCAGCGACTGGCTGCACACCGCCGAGGCGATCGACGTGGTGCGGAACCGGTGGCGGGCGCTGGCGCCGCTGAACGGGTGGCTGACCCGATGGGTGGGTCCCTCCCGCGAGCCGGCCGGACCGCGCGCTACCGGCCGTAGGTCTCCAGCAGACGCAGCCACACTTCGCTGATCGTCGGGTAGCTGGGGACGGCGTGCCACAGGCGGGCGAGCGGCACCTCACCGACCACCGCGACGGTGGCCGCGTGCAGCATCTCCCCCGTGACCGGACCCACCATGGTCACCCCCACGAGCACGTCCCGGTCGGTGTCGACGACGATCTTGGCGTGGCCCTGGTACCCGTCGGCGTAGACGGCCGCGCCGGCGACGTTGCCGATCTCGTATTCGGCGGTCCGCACGGACAGCCCCGCGTCCCGGGCGGCCCGCTCCGTCAGCCCGACCGCCGCCACCTCCGGGTCACTGAACACGACCTGCGGCACAGCGGCATGGTCAGCGGTGGCCGCGAACCGGGACCAGGGGGCGCCGTCGACGTGCTCGCCGCGGGCCCGCGCGGTGATCGCGTCGCCGCAGGCCCGGGCCTGATATTTCCCCATGTGGGTCAGCAGCGCCCGACCGTTGACATCACCGGCGGCGTAGAGCCAGCCCCCCGGAACCGCGGTGGCCTGCAGCGTGTCATCGACGGCGACATAGGCGCCGGCGGTCAGCCCGACGGTTTCCACCCCGATCCCGGTGGTCCGGGCCCGGCGGCCGACCGCGACCAAGAACTCGTCGGCGGTGACCTCCTGCCCGCCGTCGGTGGTCAGGGTGACCGGGCCGTCCGGGGCCGGACGGCGGACGCCGACAACCTTCGCCGAGGTGCGCACCGACACCCCCCGCCGGGTCAGGCCGTCCCGAACGGCAGCCGACACGAAGGGCTCGTACTTGGCCAGTAGCTGCGCGTCGGCCTCCAGCACGGTCACCTGGGCGCCGAACGAGGCGTAAGCGGTCGCCATCTCGACCCCGACGACCCCACCGCCGAGGACGGCCAGCCGGGCCGGCAGCTGCTTGGCGGAGGTGGCGTCGCGCGCGGTCCACGGCGCGGAGGCGAGCAGGCCGTCGATGGGCGGCAGGAACGGTTCCGAGCCGACGGCCAGCACCACCGCGTGTCGCGCGGTGAGGGTGGTGACCGTGCCGTCCGCGGCGCGTACCTCGACGCTTTTCGGGCCGGTCAGCCGTCCCTGCCCCCGCACGAGGGTGACGCCGACCCCGTCCAGCCACTGGACCTGACCATCGTCCTTCCAGTTGCTGGTGAAGCCGTTGCGCCGGTCGAGGACGGCCTGCACGTCGAGTTCGCCGCTCACCGCCTGTTTCGCGCCGCCCACCGCCCGCGCCGCGTCCAACGCCTGGCCGCTGCGCAGCAGCGCCTTGCTCGGCATGCAGGCCCAGTAGGAGCATTCCCCGCCGACCAGCTCGGACTCCACGATGGCCGCGGACAGCCCACCTTGCACGACGCGGTCGGCGACGTTCTCGCCGGTGGACCCGGCCCCCAGGACGATGACGTCGAACTCGGTCACGTGGTCTCCCTCGCGCAGCGGTGCCGGACGGCCTTGTCGGACCGAACCCGATAACGCCGCGGACCGTTCCCGCGGGGGGTTACCGAATCCTCACGGGCTTGCTGGGCAGCAGCCTCAGGGCAGGTCGAGCAAGGCCTCGAGGCCGACCGTCAGGCCGGGCCGGTCCAGGATCTGCCGGACGGCCAGCAGCACCCCCGGCATGAACGAGTCGCGGTCCAGCGAGTCGTGCCGGATCGTCAGGGTCTCGCCAGGGCCCCCGAACAGCACCTGCTGATGCGCCACCAGCCCGGTCATCCGCACGCTGTGCACCGGGATGTCCTCGACCCGGGCGCCGCGGGCCCCGTCCAGGGCCTCGCTGGTGGCGTCCGGCCCAGCCGGGGCGCGACCGGCCCGGCGCCGGGCCGCCGCCACGAGCTCGGCCGTCCGCCGGGCCGTGCCGCTGGGCGCGTCCAGCTTGGCCGGGTGGTGCAACTCGATGATTTCCACCGACTCCAGATACGGCGCCGCCAGCGCGGCGAAGCGCATCATCAGCACCGCGGCGATCCCGAAGTTGGGGGCGACGAGCACCCCCTGATCGGGCTTGTCCGCCAGCCAGCCCCGGACCTGCGCCAGCCGTTGTTGCTCGAAACCGCTGGTCCCCACCACCACCGACAGGCCCGCGTCCAGGCACCAGCGGATGTTGTCCATCACGGCCGCGGGCCGGGTGAAATCCACGACGACCTGCGCCCCGCGCAGCGCCTCGCGGTCGCCGTCCAGATCCAGCGCGGCCGCCAGCTGCAGATCGGGGGCGGCTTCGACCGTGCGGGCGACCAGGCTGCCCATCCGGCCGGCGGCACCCAGCACCCCGACGCTGATCACGCCACCGCCCCCTCGAAGAAGGTCCGGTCCGCGTCCCGGAACGGGCCGACCACCCCCAGGGACAGCGGCTGGTTGAGGACCTCGGCTGCCAGCTCCCGCACCTCATCGAGGGTGACCGCCTCGACCCGGCGCAGCATCTGCGGCACCGACAGCAGCTCGCCGTACAGCAGTTCGCCTTTCCCCAGCCGGGTCATCCGGTCGTGGGTGTCCTCCAGGCCGAGCACCAGGCTGCCGCGGACCTGCCCCTTACCGAGCTCGAGTTCCCCCGCCGTCAGGCCGCGGCTCGCCACGTCGGCGAGCTGCTCGCGCAGCAGTCCCAGCACCTGGCGCGTACGCCCCGGCTGGCAGCCGACGTAGACCCCGAACAGGCCGCTGTCGGTATAGCTGGAGGTGTACGCGTAGACGCTGTAAGCCAGTCCCCGCTTCTCCCGGATCTCCTGAAACAGCCGGGAACTCATCCCGCCGCCGAGCGCCGCGGCAAGCACACTCATCGTGAACTCGCGCGGGTCCCGGCGGGGCAGTCCGGGCAGCCCCAGCACCACGTTGGCCTGCTCGGTGCGCCGGCGCACCACATCAACCCGTGTCGCTGGCGAGCCGCGGCGCTCGCGATGTCCGGCGATCGGCCGCATCACCGCCGGCGGCGGGGCGAGCTCGAGCCACGGCCCGAGCACCTGTCGGATCAGCCGAAGCAGGGTGCCGTGCTGCACATTGCCGGCCGCGGTGACCACCATTTTTTCCGGCGTGTAGCCGCGGCGCCAGTAGCCGGCGATGGTGTCGCGGCTGATCGCCTCGATGCCGCCGACGGTGCCGAGAATGGGGCGGCCGAGGGGGGTGTCGCCGTACAGCGCGCGAGCGAAGACGTCGTGCACCAGGTCGCCCGGCTCGTCGTCGGTCATCGCGATCTCCTCGCCGATGACGCCCCGTTCGGCTTCGACCTCGGTGCGTTCCAGCAGCGAGGCGGTCACCATGTCGCCGAGCACCTCAACGGCCATCGGCAGGTCGGTGTCCAGCACCTTGGCGTGATAGCAGGTGTATTCCTTCGCCGTCCACGCGTTCACCTCGCCGCCGACCCGGTCGAAGGCGGCGCTGATGTCCAGCGCACTGCGGGTCGGGGTGCCCTTGAACAGCAGATGTTCCAGGTAGTGGCTGGCGCCGGCCTGCGGCCGGGTCTCATGCCGGGAGCCCACCGCCACCCAGATACCGATGGCGACCGAGCGCACGCCGGGGACATGCTCGGACAGCACCCGAAGGCCCCCCGGCAGGACGGTCCGGCGCACGGGCGCGCCGGCCGTCCCCACGGGGGGCAGCGGGGCTTTCTGGGCCATCTGGCGGGGTCGCTTCGCCGCTATTCGGCGACCGCGTCCTCGGCCACGACCGGCGACAGGCTGATCTTTCCGCGGCTGTCGATCTCGCCGATCTCGACCTGCACCTTGGTGCCGACCGGGGTGACGTCGTCCACGTTCTCCACCCGCTTGCCGTTGGCCAGGGCCTTCAGCTTGCTGATGTGCAGCAGACCGTCGCGGCCCGGGGTGAGCGAGACGAACGCCCCGAAGGCCGTCGTCTTCACGACGGTGCCGAGGTAGCGCTCCCCCACCTCGGGCATCTGCGGGTTGGCGATCGCGTTGATCTGGGCCCGCGCCGCTTCGGCGCTCGGACCGTCGGTCGCCCCGATGTAGATGGTGCCGTTGTCCTCGATGGAGATCTGCGCGCCGGTCTCGTCCTGGATCGTGTTGATGGTCTTGCCCTTGGGCCCGATCACCTCACCGATCTTGTCGATCGGGATCTGCACGCTGATCACCCGGGGCGCGTACGGGCTCATCTCG
Organism: Mycobacteriales bacterium; assembly: GCA_035999615.1. Lineage (GTDB taxonomy): Bacteria > Actinomycetota > Actinomycetes > Mycobacteriales > CAJCIY01 > DASYGP01. The sequence goes on along the minus strand of DASYGP010000173.1, from coordinate 12,623 downwards.
TCCGGCGCGTCGATCGCCTCGTTCATCACCTCAAGGATCGTCAGCCGCGCGGCCCGGGCCTGCTTGAGCGCCTGGGCGAGCACGTCGGAGGGGATGCCGTCGAGCTTGGTGTCCAGCTGCAACGCGGTGACGAACTCCTTGGTGCCCGCCACCTTGAAGTCCATGTCGCCGAACGCGTCCTCGGCGCCGAGGATGTCGGTGAGCGCGATGAATTTGTCACCCTCGCTGATCAGGCCCATCGCGATGCCGGCGACCGGGGCCTTCAGCGGCACCCCGGCGTTGAGCAGGCTCAGCGTGGAGGCACAGACCGAACCCATCGAGGTGGAACCGTTGGAGCTCAGCGCCTCGGAGACCTGCCGGATGGCGTAGGGGAAGTCCTCCCGGCTGGGAAGCACCGGCATGAGCGCCCGCTCGGCGAGCGCACCGTGGCCGATCTCCCGCCGCTTGGGTGAGCCGACCCGGCCGGTCTCCCCGGTCGAGTACGGCGGGAAGTTGTAGTTGTGCATGTACCGCTTACGGCTCTCCGGCGAGAGGGTGTCGAGCATCTGCTCCATCCGCAGCATGTTCAGCGTGGTGATGCCGAGAATCTGCGTCTCGCCGCGCTCGAACAGGGCACTGCCGTGTACGCGCGGCACCACCTCGACCTCGGCTGACAGCTCGCGAATGTCCGTGGCGCGACGGCCATCGATGCGGATCCCGTCCTCGACCAGGCGCTTGCGAACCAGCTTTTTGGTCAGCGCGCGGACCGCGCCGCCGATCTCCTTCTCGCGGCCTTCGAACTGGCCGGCCACCTTCTCCTTGGCCAGCGCCTTGACCCCGTCCAGGGCGCTCTCGCGCTCGACCTTGGTGGGGATCCGCAGCGCCGCCGACAGCTCGTCGGTGACCGCGGCGGTGACCGCCGCCAGGATGTCGTCCTGGTATTCCAGGAAGACGGGGAACTCCGCTACCGGCTTGGCGGCCTTGTTCGCCAGCTCGGCCTGCGCGGCGCACAGCGCGGCGATCGCCGGCTTGGCGGCCTCCAGGCCGCTCGCGACGATCTCCTCGGTGGGGGCCGTGCCGCCGCCGGCGATCAGCTCCATCGCCTTCTCGGGGGCCTCCGCCTCCACCATCATGATCGCCACGCCGCCATCGGGAAGCGCACGGCCGGCGACCACCATGTCGAAGGTGGCCTCTTCCAGCTGGGTGTAGGTGGGGAACGCGATCCAGTCCCCGCGCACCAGGGCGACCCGGGTGGCACCGACCGGGCCGGAGAACGGCAACCCGGACAGCTGCGTGGAGGCGCTGGCCGCGTTGATCGCGACCACGTCGTAGAGGGTGTCGGGGTCCAGCGCCATCACGGTGCCAACCACCTGCACCTCGTTACGCAGGCCCTTGGCGAACGTCGGGCGCAGCGGCCGGTCGATCAGCCGGCAGGTGAGGATCGCGTCGGTGGACGGGCGTCCCTCGCGGCGGAAGAAGGAGCCGGGGATCTTGCCGGCCGCGTACATCCGCTCTTCGATGTCGACGGTCAGCGGGAAGAAGTCGAACTGCTCTTTCGGCGCCTTGGAGTACGTCGTCGCCGAAAGGATCATGGTCTCGCCCAGGTAGGCGACGACGCTGCCGGCGGCCTGCTGGGCCAGCCGGCCAGTCTCGAAGCGAAGCTGCACGGTGCCGTGCGCGCCGTTGTCGATGGTCGCGGTGGCCTCAACGGCCCCGTCCATGACGGGCGGCAACTCGGGGGTAGTGGTAATGCTCAACGGGTCTCCTCGTCATTGCGCCGGCGGCGTGACCCGACGAGGGCCGGTCTTCGATCGAAGCGCCCGGGGGCGTCCCTCGTGCTGAGGGGCTCCCGGGGGCCACCACCGAGGACCGGGCTTCTCGTGGTCGCCGGTCCGGCTGGTGTGGTTCGGTGCGGTTCGCGCCCAGCCTCCTGCCGGGTACGACACCGCCCCCAGCCGATTTCCAGGTGGCTGAGGGCGGCGGTGGTGCTAGCGGCGCAAGCCGAGTCGCTCGATCAGCGAGCGGTAACGGTTGATGTCGGTCTTGGCCACGTAGTTCAGCAAGCGGCGGCGCCGGCCGACCAGCAACAGCAGGCCGCGCCTGCTGTGGTGGTCATGCTTGTGCGTCTTCAGGTGCTCGGTGAGGTCCGCGATGCGTCGTGTGAGCATCGCCACCTGCACCTCGGGCGAGCCGGTATCGCGCTCGACCGTGCCGTACTCGGTCATGATCTGCTTCTTGGTCTCGCTGGCGAGCGCCATTGGTCCCACTCTCGGTGCCGGTGTGCGCCCCAGGTCGTCATCACCGGGGCAAAGGAACACACGCCGCGACAGGCGCGACGGGAGCTATCGTACCAGTCGATCAGTCGCGGCCGATCCGGCGCGGCCGATCCGGTGCGCAGCGGCGCCGGTCAGGCGAGCAGGCGGCGGGTGTCCTCGACGTCGCGCGCGATCTGCTCCAGCAGCGGATCGACGCTGGTGTACCGGACCTGACCGCGCAGGTGCTCGACGAAGTCGATGCCCACGCTGTCCCCGTACAGGTCACCGCTGAAATCCAGCACGTAGGCCTCCACCCGGCGCTCGGTTCCGGCGAACGTCGGGTTGGTCCCCACGCTGACCGCGGCGGCCAGGGCCGTGCCGTCGGCGCGGATCAGGCGCCCGGCGTACACCCCGTCGGCGGGGACGGCCGCCTGCGGGAGGGGCTGCACGTTGGCGGTCGGGTAGCCGATCTCCCGGCCCCGCCCGTCCCCGCGGACGACCACGCCGCTGACCCGGTGCGGGCGGCCGAGGGCGAGCGCCGCGGCCGCCACGTCCCCGGCGGCGACCAGCGCCCGGATTGCCGTCGAGGAGAAGCGGGTGCCGGATTCGGCCACCAGCCCGACCCCTTCGGTGGCGAAGCCGAAGCTCTCACCGAGGCGGGTCAGCTCACGGATGTCCCCGGCGGCCTTGGCGCCGAAGCGGAAGTTCTCCCCCACCACCACGGCGCTGGCGTGCAGCTGCTCGACCAGGACCTCATGCACGAATTGGGCAGGGGAAAGCCGGGAGAACTCCAGGGTGAACGGCACCACGCACAGCACGTCGACCCCGAGTTCGGCGAGCAGTTCGGCCTTGCGCCGTGGCCCCGTCAGCACCGGGGGATGGCTGCCGGGGCGCACCACCTCGGAGGGGTGCGGGTCGAAGGTCAGCACCAACGCCGGCTGGTGCACCTCCCGGGCCCGTTCGACCGCCCGGCGGATGATCACCCGATGGCCGCGGTGCACCCCGTCGAACACCCCGATGGTCAGCACGCACCGCCCCCAGCCGGGCGGTGTGCTCGACAGCCCGCGCCAGCGTTCCACGGGCCGCGAGCCTAGCGGCCCAACCGGCGGGCCCTCCCGCCCATCCGGCGGCCCTACCTGCCCCTACCAGGGGCTAGATTTTCGTGATCATGCAATTGTGGTCGTAAAAACTCAATATTTGCAGCCACTTTTGCATGATCACGAAATTTGGGACGAGCGTGGAGATCAGTTGGCTGTGGTGGCTGGGGCGAACACCACCAGCGGCCGGGCCGCCCCGTCCCGGTCCTCGATCAGGGCGAGCAACTCCCCGGTGGAAGCGAACGCCCCGTGCACCCCGGAGACCCCGGTCGGGGGGAGCCGGCGCCCGTACCGGATCTCCCGCGTCTCATCCGGTTCGAGTTCCCGTCGCGGGAAGCTGGCGCCGACCGCCTCGGCCAGCCCGATGATCGGCAACCGGTCCGGGGTGAGTTCGGCGAGCTCCGGCAGGGTGCTCGCCTGAGTCAGCCGGTAGGGGCCGACGCGGGTACGGCGCAGCGCCGTCAGGTGCGCGCCGACGTCCAGCGCCTCCCCAAGATCCCGGGCCAGCGCCCGGACGTAGGTCCCGGTGCTGCAGCAGACGCTGACCTCGACGTCGTCCCCCCGCCGGCGGAGCAGCGCGAAGCGGGAGACGGTCACCGGGCGGCCGGCCAGCACGACCTGCTCGCCGGACCTCACCCGGGCGTAGGACCGGACCCCGTCAATCTTGATCGCCGACACGGCCGACGGGATCTGCGTCAGCTCACCGGACAGCCGCCGCATCGCCTCGAGCAGGGCCGCGTCGCTGACCGTCGAGGCGTCCCGCTCGCGGAGCACCTCCCCTTGGGCGTCGTCGGTGACGGTGCTCACCCCGAGCCGGATCGTGGCCAGGTACTCCTTGTCGCGTAACGCCAGGTGGCCGAGCAACCGGGTGGCGCGGCCCACGCCCAGCACCAGCACCCCGGTGGCCAAGGGATCCAGCGTCCCCGCGTGGCCCACCCGGCGGGTGCCGGCCAGCCGCCGGACCCGGGCCACGACATCGTGTGAGGTCAGCCCGGTCGGCTTGTCGACGACGAGCAGGCCCTCGGGTGCGCCGGCGCTCACTCCTCCGGCTCGACCGGCCGCCGATAGGGGTCGGCCTCGCCCGCTGGGCTCTTGCCGGTCCGCACGGCGGCGAGCTCCGCGTCGGCGCGGCGCGCGGCGCTGAGCAATTCCTCGATCGCCTGCGCGTTCTCCGGGATCGCATCAGCGATGAACGCCAGGGTCGGGGTGAAGCGCACGCCGAGGGCCCGGCCGAGCGTCGAACGCACCACACCGGTCGCCGAGGCCAGCGCCGCAGCCGAATCGGCCCGGGCCTGATCGTCGCCGTAGACCGTGTAGAAGACGCTGGCCTCGCGCAGGTCGGGGGTCAGCCGGCAGTCCGTCACGGTCACCATCGCCAGCCGCGGGTCCTTGACCTGCCGCTCCAACGTCTCGGCGACGATCTGCCGGATCCGTACCGCCATCTTGCGCGCGCGCGCCCTGTCCACCATCGCCGCCAGCTCCTCACGTCCGGACCGGTGCTCGACCCTAGCCGGGACCGGTCAGTCCTCGTCGGTGCGCAGCCAGCGCCGCGCCTCGATCACCTGCAGTTCGGGCCGGTCGCTGACAAACCGCTCGCAGGCGTCCAGCACCTGCGCGACGTGCCCGAAATCCGCGCCGACCACAGCCACGGCCAACAGCGCCCGGCGATGCAGCTCGAGGTGACCCGCCTCCGCGGCGGACACCGTGAACCGCCGACGCAGTTCGGCCAGAACCGGCCGCACCAGCGACCGTTTCTCCTTGAGCGAGTGCACGTCGCCGAGAAGGACGTCCACCGCCAGCGTGCCGGTCACCATCGGGCCGACCCGACCGACCGGGTGCCGGCCCGGACGCCTGAGCGTCGCGGGCCGCACCCGATCATCAGCGGTCGGCTCAGGTGCGGGGCTTTTCCCGCAACTCGAAGGTCTCGATCACGTCCTCGAGCTTGATGTCGTTGAACGAGCCCAAGCCAATACCGCACTCGTAGCCCTCCCGCACCTCGGTGGCGTCGTCCTTGAACCGCCGCAGCGACTCCACCGTGAGGCTCTCCGCGACAACGACGCCGTCCCGGATCAACCGGGCCTTGCTGTTGCGCACGATGGTGCCGCTGCGCACGATGACCCCGGCCACGTTCCCGATCCGCGGTACCCGGAACACCTCGCGCACCTCGGCGGTGCCGAGCTGCGCCTCCTCGTAGATCGGCTTGAGCAGCCCCTTCAAGGCGTTCTCGATATCCTCGATCGCCGCGTAGATGACGTTGTAGTAGCGGATGTCCACCCGCTCGCGGTCCGCCAGCTCCCGCGCCTTGCCTTCGGGCCGGACGTTGAACGCCAGGATCACCGCGTCGGAGGCCGAGGCCAACGTCACGTCGTTCTCGGTGATGGCGCCGACGCCGCGGTGGATGATCCGCAGCGCGACCTCGTCACCGACGTCGAGTTTGAGCAGGGCATCCTCCAGGGCCTCCACCGAACCGCTGACGTCACCCTTGAGGATCAGCACCAGCTCGGACTTCTGCCCCTCCTTCAGCTGATCGAAGATCGACTCCAGCGTCGGGCGGCGGCGAGCCATCGCCAGCTCGGCGTTGCGCTCCCGGGCCTGACGCTGCTCGGCGATCTGCCGGGCCACCCGGTCCTCGGGCACGACGACCAGGTTGTCGCCGGCGCCGGGCACGGAAGTGAAACCGAGCACCTGCACCGGACGCGACGGCCCGGCCTCCGCGACGGTCGCGCCGTGCTCATCGAGCATGGCCCGGACCCGGCCGAAGGCGTCGCCGGCCACCACCGAGTCACCGACCCGCAACGTGCCGCGCTGCACCAGCACCGTCGCGACGGGACCCCGGCCGCGGTCGAGGTGACCCTCGATCGCGACGCCCTGGGCGTCCACGTGCGGATCGGCGGTGAGCTCCAAGGCCGCGTCCGCGGTCAACAGCACCGCATCGAGCAGGTCCTGGATGCCAATGCCGTTGCGCGCCGACACGTCGACGAACATCGTCTGGCCGCCGTACTCCTCGGCGACCAGCCCGTATTCGGTCAGCTGACCGCGGACCTTCGCCGGGTCGGCGCCTTCCTTGTCGATCTTGTTGACGGCCACCACGATCGGGACGTCGGCGGCCTGCGCGTGGTTCAGCGCCTCGATCGTCTGCGGCATGACGCCGTCGTCCGCGGCCACCACCAGCACGGCGATGTCGGTGACCTTCGCGCCCCGGGCCCGCATCGCGGTGAACGCCTCGTGACCGGGGGTGTCGATGAAGGTGATCAGCCGGTCACTGCTGGCGTTGTGCACCTGGTAGGCGCCGATGTGCTGGGTGATGCCGCCGGCTTCGCCCTGCGCAACGTCGGCGTGCCGGATGGCATCTAGCAGCCGCGTCTTTCCGTGGTCGACGTGGCCCATGACGGTGACCACCGGGGGCCGTGCCTCGAGCTCGGAGTCCTCGTCGTAGTCGGCCCCGAACTCGATGTCGTAGCGGGCCAGCAGCGCGGCGTCCTCCTCCTCGGGAGTGACGATCTGCACCGTGTAGCCCAAGGTGACCCCGAGCAGCTGCAGCAGCTCATCGGTGACCGACTGGGTGGCGGTGACCATCTCGTTGAGCTGGATCAACGCGACCTGCACGAGCGAACTCGGGTTGGCGTCAATCTTGTCGGCGAAGTCCGCGAGCGAGGCGCCGCGGGCCAGCCGGACCAGCTCACCGTTACCGCGCGGGGCACCCGACTCGAGCGTCGGCGCGGACAGGTTGTCGAACTCCTGCCGCTTGGCCCGCTTGGACTTGCGCTGCTTGCCGCGGGGGGCACCCGGACGGCCGAACGCACCCGCGGTACCGCCGCGACCGCGGCCGCCGCCACCACCGGGACGGCCGTAACCGCCCGGACCGCCGCCACCAGCCGGCGCACCAGGACGGGCGCCGGGGGCGCCGGGGCGAGCCCCGGGTGCACCCGGTCGACCGGCGGGAGCGCCGGGGCGGAACGCACCGGAACCCGCACCGGCACCGGCCCGCGGGCCGGCCGGGAAGGCGCCGGGCCCCGGGCGCGGCGAACCGGGGCGCGGCGGCATTCCGCCGGGCCCGCCGCCGGGACGGGCCGCACCGGGCCGCGGCGGCATGCCGGGAGCGGCGCCGCCCGGCCTGGGCGGCATGCCGGTCGGGCCGGGCCGCGGGGCGCCCGGGCGAGGTGGCAGGCCGGGCGTGGTGCCCGCCGGTCGGGGCGCCGCCGGCCGGGGGGCGCTCGCCGGACTGGTGAACGGGTTGTTCCCGGCCGGGCGCTGGCCCGGGGCCCGGGGCGTCGCGGGGGGATGCGCGGCCGGCGCGCTGGGAACTCCCGGCGCGGGCGGGGCGGTTGGCGCGGAGGCCGCGCCCGCGGGGGCAGCCGACGCCGCGGCAGCCGCCGGCTGCACGGGGGTCGGGCCGGGCAGGGATTCAGCCGGCACCGGCGCGGCGGGCGTCGCGGGGAGCACGACCTCGGCCGGGGTCGGGACCGCGGCGGGGGGCGCCGATGCCGGCATCGCCGGGGCGCCCGGCGCGGAGGACGGGCTTGCTGCCGGTGCCTCCACGGCCGCGGCGGCGGCGGCGGGAGCCTTCGCGGCAGCCGGAGCCTTCGCGGCAGCCGGGGCCGCCGGGGCGCTGGGGAACGCTTCCTTGAGCTTGCGAACGACCGGAGCTTCCACGGTCGACGACGCGCTCTTGACGAACTCCCCGTGGTCCTTCAACCACTGCAGGAGCGCCTTGCTCTCGATCCCGAACTCTTTGGCGAGTTCGTGGACGCGGGCCTTGCCAGCCACAGTTCTCCTCATCTTGGCCGGCGGTCCCCCGCGCGGCCTGGTTACCGGGTACTTCTCATCGGAACGAGACGCTCGTCAAAGCGTTCACTGCACGCTCATCGCAACGGACCTGCTCCCTAGCCGGGACCGGGTGCCGGGGGCCGCCCGGCGCGGATGTCTGACGCCTGTCCCATCGCGTCGGCGACGGCGGCGGAGAGTGTCACCGGGACGCGAAGCGCCCGCGACCACACCCGTCGCCGTTCGGCGCGCAAGAGGCAATCCGGGTCGCGGTGCAGGTACGCACCACGGCCGGGCAGCCGCCCGTGCTCATCGGGGACGAGTACGCCCTCGACGGCCACCACGCGGAGCAGGTCAGGCTTCGCCGCCCGGGTCCGGCACCCCACGCAGGTGCGCGATGGAGGGTCGGTCGAACGACGAGTCATCGGCAAGTCTAGCGCGCGTATCCGGGCGCACCCGGACCATCGCCCGCATCCGGCGGTGTCCCGGCCGGGCGTGGGGGCTCGCCGGCGGCCGCGGCCGCCACCGGTTCGGGCGCCGCGTCGCTGCGGATGTCGATCTTCTGGCCGGTCAGCCGGGCGGCGAGCCGCGCGTTCTGCCCCTCCCGGCCGATCGCCAGCGAGAGTTGATAGTCCGGGACGACGACGCGTACTTGGCGCAGCGCCGGATCCACCAACCGGGAGGAGATCACGCTGGCCGGCGACAGTGCGTGTGCGACGTACTCGGCCGGATCCTCGGCCCAATCGACGATGTCGATCTTTTCACCGCCGAGTTCGGCCACCACGGTGCGCACGCGCTGCCCCAGCGGGCCGATGCACGATCCCCGGGCATTGACCCCACTCACCGTCGCGCGGACCGCGATCTTGCTGCGGTGGCCCGCCTCCCGGGCCACGCCCATGATTTCCACGGTGCCGTCGGCGACCTCTGGCACCTCCAGGGCGAACAGGGCGCGGACCAGCTGCGGATGGCTGCGGGACAGGGTCACATGCGGCCCGCGGGGCCCGCGCGTGACGCTGGTGACCAGCACCTTCAGGCGGGTCCCATGCTCGTAGGCCTCCCCCGGCACCTGCTCGGAGGACGGCAGCACGGCCTCGACGTTGCCCAGATCCACCAGGACCACGCCGGTGTCCGAGCGGCGGCCGTGGTGAGCCGCGACGGTCCCGCCGACCAGATCCCCTTCCTTGCCGGCGTATTCGCTGTGCACCGTGTCATCCCGGGCGTCGCGCAGACGCTGCAGGACCACCTGCTTGGCGGTCATGGTGGCGATCCGGCCGAACCCGGCCGGGGTGTCGTCCCACTCGCGCACGAGCACTCCGTCACCGTCGATCTCCTGCGCCCAGACGAGCACCTCCCCGCCCTTTCGGTCCACCTCGACCCGGGCGTGCGCGGCCGAGCCTTCGGTATGCCGGTAGGCGCTGAGCAGCGCCTGCTCCAACGCGTCGATGACGGTGTCCAGCGGCACATCCCGTTCGCGGACCAGCGCCTTCAGCACGGCGATGTCCAGCTTCATCCCGGTCATCGGGCCTCCTCGACGTCCCCGGGGTCCGCCGCCGGGCGGTTGAACTCCACCTGGACCAGGGCGCCGGCCACCTCGCTGTAGTCGACATGCAGCGACTTGCCGGCGACGTCCAACTCGGCGCCATCCTCGCTCGCCGCGAGCACGCGCCCGGTCACCGCCACGGCCTGGCGGCGCCGTACTTGCACCAACCGCCCGATCGCCCGGCGCCAGTGCCGCGGCAGCGTGAGCGGGCTGTCCACTCCCCGGCTGGCGACCTCCAGGGTGTAGGCGTCCCGAAGCGCCGGCGGCAACGACCGGTCATCCGCGTCGAGCACCTCCGACACGATCCGGCTTGCCTCGGTCACCGCGTCGAGATCCATCGCGTCGTCCCGGTCGATGGCGACGACGACGACGTGGCGGGCGCCCGCGCGGCGGACCGCGACCTCTTCCAGGTCGAAACCCGCGGCGGCCAGTGGCTCGGTCAGCAGCCCGATCAGGACGTCGGCGGGGCGACCCCCACCCGGCCCGGAATGCGTCACGGACCCTCCTCATCGTCTGCAGTTATGGCCGGCCGCCGCGCAGCGCCCGGGTTGATCGAAGAACTCCAGCGCAGGCTACCGGGCGGCGTAGGCTTCGCGTGCAGGGGCGGTCTGGACGGCTCCCTCCGCGCTGGACCGCGCTGACCGTAGCTCCGCCGCAACCTCCGCTGAAGGAGTCACCATGGGTGATTTGTCCCCCTGGCACTTGCTGATCATCGCCATCGTCCTCGTGTTGCTGTTCGGTAGCCGAAAGCTACCCGGCGCGGCAAAGTCCATCGGACAGTCGCTCAAGATTTTCAAGGACGAGACCAAGGGGCTGCGTGGGGACGACCACGAGCCGCCGGCCATGGTCGCACCGCCGGTGATACCGCCCGTCGCGGCGGCGCCCCCCGTGGTGGCCCAGCCTGTGGTGGCCGCCCCGGCGCCGGCAGCCCCCGTAACACCCGATCTTCCTGGCGCGGCTCAGCCTGCGGCGATGCCCACTCAGCCTGCGGCGATGCCCACTCAGCCGCAATCCCCGCCGCGCGGCTGAACGGCGATCACGGCTCCGAGGTCTCGACCGTCCCGTGCGCCACACCGTGCGCCGCCCGCGCGCGTCTGACTCCGACCGGCGCGACGGCGTGAGCGATGTCGGCGACGAGGCGCCCGGCGATGCCAGCATGCCGCTGGTCGAGCATCTCTACGAGCTTCGCCGCCGGCTGCAGTTCTCCCTGCTCGCGGTCGGCATCGCGCTCATCTTGGCGTTCGTCTTCTTCACGCCGATCTTCGATTTCCTGAACCGGCCCTACTGCCAGCTGCCGCCCGTTCGCCGACAGGGGGCGCAGGCGTGCACCCTGTTCGCGCGCGGTGTCGTCGACCCGTTCAAGGTCCGGCTGCACGTCGCCCTGCTCGTCGGCCTACTCGGTGCGGCGCCGGTCTGGCTGTATCAACTCTGGGCGTTCATCACGCCGGGGCTGCACCGACATGAACGCCGCTGGGCACTCACGTTCGTCGGCGCCAGCGTCGTCATGTTCGGCATCGGCGCGGTGCTGGCCTACGAGATCCTGCCGACCACGCTCAACGCACTGCTCGGCTTCGCCGGGAATCACGTCACCACGTTGCTCGAGGCCACCGCCTATCTGTCCTTCGTGCAGGGCATGGTGCTGGTGTTCGGGGTCGGCTTCGAGATGCCGCTGCTGCTGGTGCTGCTGAACGCCGCCGACGTGGTGCGGGGCCGTACGTTGCTCGGCTGGTGGCGGGGGGTGGTGTTCGGGATCACGATCTTCGCCGGCGCCGCCGCCCCCAGCCCGGACGTGTTCACCATGCTGGCGCTGGCAGTGCCGCTGGTGGCCCTGTTCTTCCTCGCGGTCGGCATCGCGATAGTCAATGATCGCCGGCGGGACCGGAAGCGGGCCGCGGAGGACGCCGCCCTGGATGCGGAGCTGGCCCGGGCCGAACAAGCCCGGCGGAGCGCCGCCCCCAGCCCGACCAGCCCGCCCGATGCGCCGCCCCCGCCGCCCCCCTTCGCCGACGTCGACTGATCCCCCCGCAGGGAGTCGGGCAGACTGGCGTCCATGCCGCGACGTGTTTCTGCAACCGCCGGGCGTATTTCCGAAACCGCCGGGCGTACCCGGCCCGCCGCCCGTGTGGCCGTCTGCCGGCGGGCCGGCGCGAGGGCCCGGGTGCTCAGCGCGGTCGTGATCAGCCTCGGTCTTGCCGCAGGCTGCTCGGGTTCATCGACCCCTTCGGCGACCGGCACCGCCGTCTCGATCAAGTCCTTCGCCTTTCATCCGCAAACCCTGACCGTCTCGGTGGGGAGCACGGTGACGTGGACGCAACGCGACGACAGCGTCCATACGGTGACCGCAAGCGACAAGGCATTCGATTCGGGGAACCTCGCGAAGGGGCAGATCTACAGCTTCACGTTCACGACGCCCGGCACGTATCGGTACGTGTGCTCGATCCACACGTACATGCACGGCGAAGTGATCGTTCGTTGATGGCGCCGCCGGACCTGTCGCGGCGCCGACTGCTGCGAGCGGCGTTGGCGACCGGTGGCGGTGCCCTCACAGCTCCCCTGCTTGCCGCCTGCAGTTCCGGACACCGGCGCCCCGCCCTCGGACCCGCCACCTCCGCTCGGCCCAGCCCCGTCGTCAACACCGCCCCGACCGCCGCCATCGCCGGCGAGACCCGCTTGCTCGCGGCCTACGGTGCGGTGCTGCAACGCCACCCCGAACTCGCAGCCGTGCTCGCTGTTCCGCTGGCCCACCATCGGATCCACGCGCGGGCCCTCGGGCTGTCGAGACTGCCCACGCCAGGAACCCCCGGCCCGCCGGTGTCAACCGACGCCCGCGAGGCAGTGCGTAGCCTCCTGGTCCTCGAACAGCAATCCGCCGATTCCCGGGCGGCCGAAGCCGTCTCCGACCTGGTCAACGGGTCGCTCCTGGCCGCGATCGGGGCCGCCGATGCGGTCCACGCCGACCTGCTCTCGGCGGCGCTCCCGTTGGTGGCG
>DASYGP010000023.1:0-2471 GCA_035999615.1 Mycobacteriales bacterium | reverse complement strand
GGCTGCCGCGCCCGGGTAGACGGCGCTCGACCCGCCGATGAAGGCGTTGTTGTCGAAGCTGAGCAGCGCCGCTCCGGTCCACCAGGACAGGGGGATCACATCGTCGACCGGGCCGTGGGCGATCGGCCGCCAGGTGTTGCTCGCCGGATCGAGCCGCTCGCCGTGCAGGCCTACCTGCATGGGGCAACCGCCGCCGCAGGTCGTCCGCGCCGCGGGCATGACGATCTCCTGACCGGTCCAGACCGGGTCGGACAGGCCGCGGGGGGTGTCCCCGGTGGTAGCCAGCCGGGTCCAGTGCTCGGTGCTCGGGTCGTAGCGGAGCAGGTCGGTGCCGGCCGAGCCGGTGCTCATGTCGCCGTGTTGCTCAGTGTGCTGCCAGGAAAGCCACGCGTAGATGTGGTTCGCCGCCGCGAGAGCGACAGAGTTGGTCACGGTATGCCCGGCCTGGCTCGGGATGACCGGCAGGGTGCGCCACCGCTTCGTCGCCGGGTTGTAGGCGGCGGCGTCGAGGTAGCCGTCGGCGGCGGTGGATACCGCGGGCCGGCCGCCGAGCACGACGACCTCGGAGCCGGTCCACGCCGCGGTGGGGTAGACCCGGGCCGGGAGGGGCGCCGGGGGAAGTGCTCGCCACGTCCGGGAAGCCGGGATGTACAGGGCGCCGGTGGCGGTGGCGTGGAAGCGGTCTTGGGCGACGTGGTCGTAGCCGCCCCAGATGAACATGGCCTGGCCGGTCCACACCGAGCCCATCGCGGTGCGAGGGTTCAGCGGCCCTGCGGGCAGCGTTTGCCAGCGGCCCGCCGCCGGGTCATAGGCGGCCCCGTCCCCGCGCAGATCCTGTTCCTTCGCGCCGGCGGCGCCACCCCAGACGAGCATCTCCCGGCCGGTCCACACCGCGGCCGGGTTGCTTCGGCCAGGGATCGGGGCTGCGGGCAGTCGGGACCAGTGCCCGCGCGCGATTTCGGCGGCGCTGGCCGGGCCGGTGGTCGGATAGGCGCTTGGCGCGGGCGTGAGCGCCGGTTGGGTGATAATCCCCGCCGGTCGTGGGTTCCGCGTAAGCAGGCTCACCGGGATGGTCACCGTCAACACCGCAACCAGTGTTAGGCCGGCCGCCAGTGCAACCTGGCGGCGGCGCCGGTGCACCCGCGCGCGGATGACCAGCTCCTGCACCGGCGCGATGAGCGGATCGCCTGGCGGTTCGGCGGCCAGGGTGAGCAACGAGCGGACCTGTTCGCGATCATTCATGGCGCGCCTCCCTCAGATCCGACAGGTGCGCACTGCCTGACGTAGCGGGCGGCCACGAACGCGCCGGACGCCGTCTCTGCCGCTCCGCCGCCAGCGCGCACACCCACCCCCTCAACCACATAGAGACATCGGAGGGGCACGAGGTTCCGAAACCAGGCACATTCGATGAACACGACTCCGACATGGCCAACTTCGCCGTCCGCCGGGCGACCTGACCAGCCCGGAGTGGAGGGCACGCGGGATGCCACTCCCATCGGGCGGGCGCTCACGAGCGCAACGAATGACGTGACAGGAAGATCAGGTGCAACTGGGAAGGGAGGAGGCTGTTGCGGACCTGTTGGATCTAGCCCTGGACGGCATCAAGCCCGAAACGGGGTGCTAGCTCTTGGTTCCCCAGATGCGCTCTTCGAGGGCGGTGTCGCCGGCGCTCTGGAACTTGACGATCTTCCCGTCGCGGAGGGTCAGCACGTCGGCTTGATCTGCCGACTGCCCGTCGGCGGTAGTGCGGGTCAGCACCACGACGCGCTCGTCGTCGGCGAGGAAATGCTCCGGTTCAGTCTTGAACGACTTCTCCCCCAGCTTCATAAAGAAGCCGCCCACCTCGGCCTTGCCGCGGTAGGTCCCGCTCACGGTGCTGTTACCGGGAATGATCCACTCGATGTCGTCCGCGAAGTCCGCCATCGCCGTCGCGGCATCCCCCGCCGAGAACGCGGCGTAACCAGCCTTGACGATCTTGAGGTTTTCGGCAGCCGACATGAACGTCCCCCTTTGATGAGTCCCGCGCTTTGGGGCAGTCCTATGCCGCCCCGCAGCATCGGTCAAGGGGCGCCGCGTGGGGACGACACAATGATCACCTGGGAACGGTGCCAAGGCTTGGGGCCGGCACGCGGTCGTGAGCGCTAGCAGGGCCGGCCGCCGTGGCGGCGCACCGCCAGCCGGTGCGGATAGTGCCGGCCCCGTCGGGCAACGAAGAACGCCAGCCAGACCAGCGGCCACGCTCCGAACACCACCGGCCGACCGGTCACCGCCGAGACGGCGATCAGCGTGAGGACGACAAGTACGGCCGCAGCCGGGAACCACGCCCGCCGGAACGGGACAAGGGCCGGGGCCGGGTAGGGATACGGGTCGACCCCGCCTCGGGTGCTACCCGGCTCACGGCCGTCCCGTGGGTTTCGGCCGTCCCGTTGGCGCCGTGGGTCTCCGGCGGCCGGCGGGGTGGGGTGCGGCAG
>DASYGP010000130.1:0-3878 GCA_035999615.1 Mycobacteriales bacterium | reverse complement strand
GCAGCGACCACAGCGTGCAGGGAAGGCGCGCAGTGGGCGCTGACTTGCAAGCCGTGGGCGGCGGCAACGGCGGCGCCCCGCAGCCAGCCCGTGTAGCCCGTGATGCGGGTGGCGTCCAGTTGCAGGCAGTCGACCACCGGGCACAGCGCCCGCGCGTCGTAGACATCCCAGGCGTATTCCCCGGCGGCGACGTCGCAGCGCAGGGCCTGGCGAATCGCGGCGAGGCCCTCGAGGTCGTCGCTGCTGACCGGCTCCTCGAACCAGACCACGCCCAGCTCGTCATAGGCGGCGCCGAGCCGGCGCGCCTGGCCGCGCCCGTATCCGCCGTTCGCGTCGATCATGAGCTCCACGTCGGGGCCGATCTGCTCGCGGACCTGCCGGGTTCGAGCCAGGTCGCGGGCCGGGTTGGTGCCCCAGGACTCGCCCACCTTGATCTTCACGGCGCGGCAGCCGGCGGCGAGCCAGCCGTCGACCTGGGTGTGCAGCTCCTCGTCGGTCAGGGTGGTGAAGCCGCCGCTGCCATAGACCGATACGGCGCTCTCCGGCTTGGCCCCCATCAGCTGCGCGAGCGGCAGCTGCTGGAGCCGTGCGCTCAGGTCCCACAGCGCGATGTCGACGGCGCTGATAGCCTGTCCCACAAGCCCTTTCGTGCCGATGTTGCGGCAAGTGCGGCGCATCGCCTCGTGCAGGGCGCTGACCGAGTGCGGGTCGGCGCCGAGCACGATGTCCTTCAGGTGCGCCTCGATCACCGCTCCGGCGGCGGGGCTGCTGTAGGTCCAGCCCAGCCCGGTCACCCCATCGGCGCTGGCCTGCACGGTGACCGCGGTGGTGGCCTCCCAGGTGAGGGTGCCGTCGCCTTCCTTCACCGGGGTGGGGAACTGGAACACCCCGGTCTGCACCCGGTCGATGCGCGGGCTCATGCGCCGACCGATGCTGTGCCGGCCCGGTCGGGGACTCCGCCGTGGGCGCCGGCGATCAGCCGGTCGGCGGCGCGGGCGGCCAGCGCCATGATCGTCAGCGCCGGGTTGGCTGAGCCCTGCGTCGGCAGCACGCTGCCGTCGGTGAGGTAGAGGTTCGGGATGCCGAACACCCGGTGGTCGGGGTCGACCACCCCCTCGGCGGCGCGGGTTGCCATCCGGGCGCCGCCGACCAGGTGCGCGAAACGTTGGATGGTCATCAGTTCGGTGGCGCCGGCGGCGGTGAGGATCTGCTCCATCGAGGACTGCGCGGCGGCCATCAGCAGGTCGTCGTTTTCACACTTGCTGTAGGACATGTGCGCGACCGCGAGTCCGTGCCGATCGGTCTCGTCGGCCAGGGTGATCCGGTTTTCCGGCTGCGGCAGGAACTCGCACAGCGCGCCGAGGCTGGACCAGTGCACGTAGTCCCGCATGTATTCGCGCAGCACCTCGCCCCAATGACCCTGGGCGGTCACATGCTCCGACCAGGTGATCGGCAGCGGGCTGACGGTCTGGATCGACCAGCCGCGCTTGTAGGGCTTACCCGGGTCGGTCTCGTAGAACTCCTCGCTGCTGACCTCCGGCGGGGGCGCCTTGTACATGCGCACCTCCTCGGTGAACCGGCCGGCGGTCTGCGGCGCGCCCTGGACCATCAGGTAGCGGCCGACCTGGTCGTGGTCATTGCCCAGGCCCTGCGGGAAGCGGGGAGTGGCGGAGAGCAGCAGCAGCCGCGGCGTCTCGATCGAGTACCCGGCGACGGCGACCATCCGTGCCCGCTGACGGCGTTCCACCCCGTCTTGCATGTAGGTGACGCCCGTGGCGCGCCCAGTCTCGTCGTCGACAAGCACCCGGGTGACCATGGAGTGCGCGCGGATCTCCGCGCCGTGCGCCAGCGCATCGGGAATGTGCGTGATCAGCGGGCTGGCCTTCGCGTTCACCTTGCAGCCCTGCAGGCAAAAGCCGCGGTAGATGCAGTGCGGCCGGTTGCCGAACCGCCCGTTGGAGATGGCGACCGGTCCGACGCGGGCGCCGATCCCGGCGGCCTTCGCTCCGCGCAGGAAGATGTCGCCGTTCCCCCCGGTGGGATGCGCGTGCTGCGGGTAGCTGTGCGGGTCGCCCCAAGGCCAGTCCTGTCCGGCGACGGGGAGTTCGGCCTCGATCTGCTCGTAGTAGGCCCGCAGCGCGGAGTAGCGGATCGGCCAGTCGGCGCCGACGCCGTCCAGGCTGTGGGTGTGAAAGTCGCTGGGGTGAAACCGGGGGGTGTAGCCGGCGTAATGCACCATCGACCCGCCGACGCCCCGGCCGGAGTTGTTCGAACCGAGCGGCACCGGATCCTTGCCGCCGATCTGCCGCGGCTCGGTCCAGTACAGGGTGTGCGAGCCGCGTTCGTCGCTGACCCAGTCCGCGTCCGGGTCCCAGAACGGGCCCGCGTCGAAGGTGACCACGCGCCAGCCCGCCCGGGCCAGCCGCTGGGTGAGCACGCCGCCGCCGGCGCCGGCGCCGACAACGACCAGGTCGACCTCGTCCTCGCCGTCGAAGCGCCGCATGTCCTGCCGGAGCTGATGGTTGGTACGGGATCCGTCGTTGGGAATCAGCCAGGCCGATTCGTTGCGGGCGCGGACGTCCCGGTAGTTGCTTCTCATGAGGCGTCCGGAGCGCGGCCGACCAGGTCGGCGTGGTTTAGGTGTGCGCGTTCCACCCGCTGCGCGAACGGGACCGGGTCGGCCGGGTCGCGGTCGGGGACCTCCCAGCGTTCCCGGGAGTCGAGGCCCTTGTTCTTGTACCCGCGGGGGTAGGCCGGCCCGCCGAAACCGATCTCGTTCCAGGCCCAGGGATGCGAGTAGAACGCGGCGCACGCATACCGGGTCCACAGGCTCCAGACCTGCTTGCCGGGCAGGCCATGCCAGCGCTCGGCGTCGTTCACCGCCTGCACCAGCGGGGCCTGCTGCTCGCGCGTCAGCAGGGCGAACGGTTGGCCGGTCTGCTCGCGGGCGTCGGCGTCGAGGAAGGCCAACGTGCGCCGCCATGCCTCAGGATCCGGCGGCATGTCGTCGTAGTGCCAGCCGTCGGTTTCGCCGGCGGCCAGCCGCGCGTCGACCAGCGCGACGAGCGGCACCCGCGGTTCCCGGTCCTGGGCGAGCAGCAGATCGAACAGGGCGCTGGCGATACCGTCCTCCTCCGCGCTGAAGAAGGAAAGGTCGGTGCTGGTAGACAGGCGCGCGAGCACCACCCCGGTGGTGACGTCGTCCCAGTGCGCGCGTTGGTCCAGCACGTCGTAGCCGGGGAACCGGCCGCGATGCTGCGGGGTGATCGCCCGCTGATCGGGGCTGCGATAGCTCATGCCGGGTCCTCTTCGCGGCGCAGGATCGCGGCGAGCAGCCCCATCCCGCCGACCAGGGCGGCCAGCAGCGGGGCGAACAATGGCGGCCCCATCTCCAGGTTGTAGGCGGCCTGTTTCCAGCCGCCCGGCTTCTGGGCGATGCCGCGGGCATGCAGATAGGTGCCCTGCATGCCGTTGGCGACGACCAGCGCCGAGGCGAGGGGGAGCACGGTTTTCGCGGCCCGGCGGGAGAAGACGCCGGCGATGCCGGCGGGCAGCAGGGTGGGGATGACCACGACGGGCCACCACATCATCTTGTTGCCGAAGCTGGCCGAGTCGTGGCTGGTGTAGACCTCCGCGGTGGTGACGATCGCCCCCGCGGCGGTGAGGCCGGCCAGGGTCCGTTCGAACCGGCCGGTCCGGATGTCGCGGATCAGCCGGTCGATGCCGATGGCTGCCTCCGTGCTCAGTCCTGGCATGCTTAGCTCTCCTTCGAGCCGGGCAGGTATTCCTGCACCTTGGTCTTGAGGCCTTCTTTGACCATCCCCCAGGCGTTCTCGTCGCCGTGCAGGATCGCCTTGCCGGCCGACTTCACCTGATCG
>DASYGP010000123.1:0-25295 GCA_035999615.1 Mycobacteriales bacterium | reverse complement strand
GTAATCCTGGTCTCCCTGTTCAGTTGTGTTCGATGAGTCTACGTCGAGCAGCCGCGCGGTATTCCTCCAGAGGATCCCACGCAACCAATCGTCGCCCAGGTCCAGCCGCCGGACGGCCTCCAGTTGGTGGGCGTAGGTGTGTGGAATGTTGGGAAAGTCGCTGCCGAAACAGATCCGGTCGGCAAGATCGAGCAGCCGTGGACGCAGGTCGGACGGGAACGGGGAGCGCCGTTCGGTGAAGTCGGTGAACGCCATCGTCGTGTCCAGGTGCACGTTCGGGTAGCGGGCCGCGAGGTCGAAGAACTCCTCGTACTCGGGCATGCCGAGATGCGCGATGACGGCAGTCAGCTGGGGATGGCCGGCCAAAACCTCGCCGAAGGGCCCCGGACCGGTGTACGGGCCGTCGACCGGGCCGGACGCGCAGTGCACGACGACCGGCACTCCGGCCTCTGCCAGCAGGCCCCAGACCGGTCGAAGGACGGGGTCCCTCGGGTCGTAGGAACCGACCTGGATATGGACCTTCCCGATCCGCGCGCCGGCGTCCAGCGCCGCGGTGACATACCCCTCGACACCCGGTTCCGGATAGAACGTGAACGTCGGCCACACCTCAGGGACCTGTTCGGCGAAGCCGAGCGCCCAGTCGTTGAGCCACGCGGACATGCCTGGCTTGTGCGGATACACCAGGGACGGGAACCGGCGGACCCCGAGCGCGCGCAGCCGGGCCAACCGGTCGTCCTCGTCGGTGCGATAGGTGATCGGCCACTCGACGCCGTAATGCGACGCATCATCGAAAAAGGCCCACACCTTGCGCATCACCGGTTCGGGCAGGAAATGCACATGGATATCGAGCAGCCCGGGCAGGTCAAGCTCCTGCCAAACACCAGGCACGTCGGCGTCGGTGAGCACCTACCGACCCTATGACCCGTGTCGGCTAACGTCCGCCCAATGGCACGCGTCCTGGTCACCGGTGGGGCGGGCTACATCGGCAGCCACACCGTGCGAGCGCTAGGCGCCGCCGGGCACGAGGTGGCGGTCCTCGATGACCTGTCGGCCGGCCACCGCCACCTGCTGCCCGCTGGGACGTCGCTGCACGTCGTCGACCTGGCCGACGAGGCCGCCACGCTCCGGGCCGTCCGCGCCGCAGAACCCGACGCGGTGGTCCACTTCGCGGGCGCCATCGAGGCCGGCCTGTCGATGACCGATCCGGCGCGGTTCTACCGCAGCAATCTGCTCGGCTCGTTTCACCTGGCCGAAGCCTTGCGGCACAGTGGAAATCCCCCGGTCGTGTACTCCTCCAGCGCGGCCGTCTACGGCGATCCCGCGGGGGTTCCCATTCCCGAGGACGCCCCGAAGCAGCCGACCAACGTTTACGGCCGAACCAAGCTCGACACCGAGGGACTGTTCGCCGCCTACCAATCCGCGTACGGCCTGCGGGCGATCGCGCTGCGGTATTTCAACGCCGCGGGGGCGGCCGCCGATGCGACCCTCGGCGAGGCCCATCGGGTGGAGACCCATCTGATCCCGCTGGCTCTCGCCGCGGCGGAAGCCGGCAGCGCGATGACCCTGTACGGCGCCGACTACCCCACCCGGGACGGCACTTGCGTGCGCGACTATGTGCACGTAGAAGACCTGGCGTCCGCGCATCAGCTGGCCCTCGCGGCCCTGCTCGGCGGCGCGGCGGGTGAGCCCTACAACGTCGGGGTCGGGTCCGGCTTCTCCAATCGGGAGGTGCTCGCCGCGGTCGAACGGGTGACGGGGACGCGCCTCAAGGTGGCCGAAGCCGGCCGCCGGCCGGGCGACCCGGCGGAACTGGTCGCCGACCCGGCGCGGATCACCGCGGCGCTTGGCTGGCGGCCGCGATGGACCGACCTGGACCAGATCGTGGCGAGCGCGGCAGCCTGGCACGCCAGCCAGGGCCCCACCAGCAGCGCCGCCGCGTCGAAAAACCCATAGCCGCCGGCCGCATCCGCCGGCGGGTTGCCCATCGGAATGACCCCGGTGGGGCTGTGCGCAGCCCAGGTCCAGGTGCCCAGCCCGGTCCCGACCAGTTCCAGCCAGGTCACCACCACGAACGCGCCGACGTACACCAGCGGCTGCCGGCCGCGGATCAGGAACCAGGCCAGGCAGCAAAACCACATGGCCCCCAGCACGTCCAGCCGCGCGGACAGCGTCAGGCCCCAGAGCGCGTACGCCCCACCCACGGCCAGCACGCCACGGACCAGCAGGCGGCCGTGGCGACGTACCCACGGATCCCGGCCGGCGGCCAGCGCGGCCAGGTACACCAGGCCGTGACCGGGTGGCACAAACCACGGCACCCGCGCGAGGAACGGGACCTCGTGTAGCCGGTAGTCGTAGGTGTGCAGCAGCCCGGAGAAGGTGAACTCGATGGCGGTGGCGTAGATCACGACCACCAAGATCTGCGCCCGGACCAGCGCAGACTCCCTGCGCAGCAGGGCGATCAGCAGCCCGGCGGTCAGCACCCCGAGCCCGCACTGCACCGGGTAGGTCACCCCGGAGCCGGCGCTGTCGGCCAGCAGGACCAACGGCACCCAGGCGAACACCAGCGCGGTGATGCCCAACCCGCGCCGGGTCGGCCGGGTGGCGCCGGCGGCCGGCGGTCCGGCGGCCGTCTGTTCGGCGGCCGGCTGTCCGGCGGTCACGAACGGCCCTTGGCGCGCCTCCCGGCGGCCACGGCCACCTCGCGGGCCGCGTCCCGAGCGGCCAGCGCCTGCCGTTTGTCGTAGCTCTTCTTGCCGTGCGCCAAGGCGATCTCCACCTTGGCCTTGCCATCTTTGAAATACAGCGCCAGCGGCACGATCGTGGCGCCGCTCTCCTTGGTCTTGCCAAGCAGCTTGGCGATCTGCTCACGGTGCAGCAGCAGCTTGCGTTCGCGCCGCGGCTCGTGGTTGGTCCAGGTGCCCTCGGTGTATTCGGGGATGTGCACCCCGGCCAGCCACACCTCCCCGTCGCGCAGGAAGGCGTAGCCGTCGATCAGCGACGCCCGGCCGGCCCGCAGCGATTTCACCTCGGTGCCCTGCAACACCATGCCGGCCTCGAAGGTGTCTTCGAGGTGATAGTCGTACCGGGCCTTCTTGTTGGCCGCCACGAGCTTGCGGCCGGTCTCCTTGGGCACCGCTCAGCCCGGTCCGACGCCGGCGAGTCCAGCTAGCAGCGACCGGGCCCGGTCAACGGCCACCGTGGGGTCACCGGCCGCCGGAACGGCCACATCCGGGTGCAGACCCACCTTGTCCACGACGTGACCCGCCGGGGTGCGGTAGGAGGCCACGGTCAGCTCCAACCCCGACCCGTCCGACAGCTGCACGGTCTGCTGCACGCTGCCCTTGCCGAAGGTACGGCTGCCCACCAGCACGGCCCGCTTGCGGTCCTGCAACGCCCCGGCCAAGATCTCCGCGGCAGAGGCGGTCCCGCCATCGACGAGCACGGCCAGCGGCAGGGTGGTGGCCTGGCCGGTAGCGGCCGACAACACCTTCGCTGGGACGGTACGGCCGGACAGGCTGACCACCGGTCCGCCGTCGAGGAACACCGACGCGGACGCGACGGCCTCATCCAGCAGCCCGCCCGGGTTTCCGCGCAGGTCCAGCACCAGCCCGCGGGCGTGGGCGGCCCGGGCTGCGGCCACCGCGGAACGGACCTCACGGGCGGTGCCGGTGGAGAACATCGCGATCCGGATCCGAACCAGGCCGCCGCCCAACGCTTCGGTGGACACATCGCCGGCGGGCAGGTCCCGTCGCTCGAGGCGCACCGAACGCTGCACCCCATCGGGGGCCGTCACCGTCAGCCCGACCAGCGATCCGGCCGGTCCACGCAGCGCGGCGGTGACACTGTCGAGGTCCTCCCCGGCGACGCTGCGCCCCTCGACGGCGGTGACCCGGTCGCCGACCTTCAGCCCGGCGGCGAGGGCAGGCGAGCCGCTGCTCACACTGGCCACCACGATCTGCCGGTCGGCGCCGCTGCGGCGTAGCCAGACCCCGAGGCCGCTGTAGCGGCCGTCCAGCAGGGCCTGCAACGTGCCGGACGAGGCCGCGTCGCCGGGGACCCCGTAGTAGGCGGCCCACTGATCGTCCAAGCTGCCCAGCATGCCCCGGATCGCCGCCTGTTCCAGCGCGCGTTCGGACACCTGGTGGTCGGCCTTGGCCCGGATCGCCGTCGCGGCCTGATCGAGGGGGCTGCCGGCACCCCGGCCGCGGTGACCCACGCTGACCCCGGCCGCGAAGGCGGCGCCCAGCGCGCCAGCTGCTGCCGCCACCAGGGCGGTGCTGGCCGCCACCCGGCGAACGGTCAGGACGGACATCAGCCCATCGTAGGCCGCGCCCACAGGTCGTCCGCCCGGACGCGCCGCCCCCCGCCGCTGCCCCGGTCGCTGCCCCGGCCTCTGCCCGCGGCGGGCCGGGGCGGCCCAGGCGCCGTAGGGTGATCGACCGTGACGGCTGACCCGGCGGGCGAACGCTCCACCCGGCAGAAGCGGGCGGTCTCAGCGCTGCTGGCCGAGACGGAATCCTTCCGCAGCGCGCAGGACCTGCATGCTGAGCTGCGCGCCCGCGGGGAACGGGTCGGGCTGACCACCATCTACACCCAGCTGCGGGTCCTGGCCGACGCCGGCGTGGTGGATGTGGTGCGGGCGGAGGACGGGGAGACGCTCTACCGGCGCTGCCGGATCGAGGGACATCACCATCACCTGCTGTGCCGTTCGTGCGGACGGACGGTGGAGGTGGAGCCGCCCGGGCTGGAGGCCTGGACCGCGGCGATCGGTGAACGGGCCGGTTTCAGCGACCTGACTCACGTTTTAGAAATCGTCGGGACATGCGCCGACTGCCGCCGCGCAGAAATCAAACCCCGCCCGGTTACGACAGACCCCAGCCCGGCCAGCAGATAGCCGCCGGCCGCCACCGCCATGATGGCGAAGCTGGCGGGCACCCGCGGGAAGCCGGTAGCGATCGCCAGCCCCAGCCAGACCGAGAGCACGGCGGTGCCGACCGACGCCGCCAGGCCGGCCCACGGTCGGCGGGTCAGCCGCATCGCCACTCCGGCCGGCGCCGCCAGCAGGCCGAGCACGAGCAGCGCACCGACGGCCTGCCGGGCCTCGCCGGCGGTGACGCCGACCAGGGCCAGGAACAGCAGCCCCAGCGCGCGCACCGGGATGCCCCGGGCCCGGGCGACCGCTGGGTCCAAGGAGGCGAACAGCAGCGGGCGGGCCACGGCCAGCAGTACCGCGGAGGTGCCCAGGCCGATAGCGACCGCCACCGTCGCCTGCTGCGCCCCGATGCCCAGCACCGAGCCGAACAGCACGTTCGCGCTGACCGCGCCGTTGCCGGTGCTGCGCGCGGTGGTGTAGATCGTCAGGAAGAACGAGCCGAGCCCCAGCACCCAGGCGAACACGGTGCCGACCACCACGTCGTCGGGTTGTCCGGACCGGTCCAGCGTCGCCATCCCGAGGCCCACCGCGACGCAGCCGGCGAACAGCCCGATCCGGGCGTCGATCCCCAACGCCAACGCGGCAGCCGAACCGGTGAAAGCCACGTGGGACAGGGCATCCCCGGCGAAGACCTGGGCGCGCAGCACCACGAAGAACGATGCCAGCCCGCAGGCCACCGCGATCGCGGTCCCCGCGATCAGCGCGCGGCGCAGCGCCGGATCGGTCAGCAGCTGCCCGGCGCCGGTCATCGAGTCACCAGCCGGCCGTCACGGACCCGGCGCAGCAGCACGCTAAGCAGGTAAACGACCAGGCCGACGCTGGTCGTGAAAAACCCGACCGGGTAGGGCGCGTAGTAGGCAATCACCAGGCTCAGCCAGACGATCGCCACGCCGAGGCCGGCGGCGAGGGCCAGCCCCGGGCCGGGGCGGGCCGTGAGCTGCTGGGCCGCGGCCGCCGGCATCACCAGCAGCGCGAAGACCAGCAGCGCCCCGGTGATCTGGCTGATCTCGGCGGCGGCCAACCCCAAGACGAGCAGCATCAGCGCCGACAGCAGCCGCACCGGGATGCCCCGCGCCGCGGCCACCCCGGGGTCGACCGAGGCGAACAGCAACGGCCGGCCGATCAAGCCCAGCGCCAGCAGGCACCCGACGCTCACGGCCGCCACCACCACCACCCGGCCGGCCGAGATACCCAGGAAGCTGCCGAACAGCAACGCGTCGATCCCGCCGAGGAAGCCGCGATAAAGGCTGACGAACAGGAAACCCGCGGCCAACAGGAAGGCCTGCACGGTCCCGATGACCGCCGATTCCTCGCTGCGTCCGCTCCCCCCGACGGTGGGCGGGAGCAGTCCGATCGCCAGCGCGGCAAGGACGCACGCGCCGAAGTAGCCCACCGCCAGCGGCAGCCCCAGCCAGCCGGCCGCGGCCGCCCCGGGGAAGCTCACCACCGCCAGGGTGTGCCCGGCGAAGGCCTGCCGGCGCAGCACCATGAACCAGCCGACGGCGCCGCCGAGCACGGCCGCGGCCGCGCCGGCCAGGAACGCATGGACCATGAACGAGAAGCCGAGGATCTCCCGCAGGTCGGCCAGCAGGTTGAGCGAGAACCGGCCGGTCATCGGTGCGGCTCGCCGGCGTGCCGATCGCTGTGGTACGCGGGCTGTTCAGGATGGCCGACCACGACGAGCTGCCCGGTGCCGGTGGTCAGCACCTCGATCGGGGTGTCGTAGAGCCGGCTCAGAGTCGGGCCGGTGATGACCTCCCGCGGGCTTCCGGCCGCCGCCCCGCGGGGCGAGATGTAGATGACGCGGTCGAGGTAGGCCAGGATCGGGTTCACGTCGTGGGCGACCATCAGCACGGTCACGCCCTGCTCGCGGCAGATGCGCGAGATCAGCCCGGCCACCACCGACTGGTTCGGCAAGTCCAGGCTGTCCAACGGCTCGTCCAGCAGCAGGAGCCGGGGCCGACGCACCAGGGCCTGCGCGATCAGCACCCGTTGCTGCTCCCCGCCGGACAGTTCGCCGATCGGCCGGTCGGCGTAGGCCACCGCGCCCACCAGCGTGAGCGCCTCCTGCACCCGGCGGGCGGCCTCCCGGCCGGCCGCGGTCCGCCCCCGCCCGGGCAGCGGGAGGCCCCACCTGTCCCCGTCCAGGCCCAGCCGGACGATGTCCCGGCCGCGGACCCGCAGCCCCGGGGCGAACCCCCTGCGCTGCGGCAGGTACCCGATCTCCCGCGGGGCTGCGCCAGGTTCCCGGCCGAGGACGGTCAGCTCCCCCTCCGCCAGCGGCAACAGGCCGAGAACCGCCTGAACCAGCGTCGATTTCCCCACCCCGTTCGGGCCCAGCACCGCCACGAACTGGCCGGCGGCCACGTCCAACGTGACGTCTCGCCAGACCTGGCGGCCGCCCCGGTTGACCGCCGCGTCCTTGAACCGCAGCGCGGGTGCTCCGTCGGCCGTCACCGGCCGGTGCCCTTCGCCAGCGCGGCGCGGAGCGCCTGCAGTTGGCTCTCCTGCCACTGCTGGAAGCTGGCACCGGCCGGGGTCAGGGTCTCGGTGAACGTGGCGATCGGGATGCCGCCGGCCCGGCAGGCCTGCACCTGTAAGGCGATCTGGGGGGTCTCATTCTGGGTGTTCTCGGCGTAGATGCGGATCTGGTGCGCGCCGATCTGCCGGTCGGCGACCGACTTGTCGGCTGCGCTGACGTCGGAGCCCTCGCTGATCGCCTGCAGGAAGCCGCTGGGGGTGCGCAGCGCCAGGCCGAGCGCGCCGGCCAGCGGCGCGAAGATGGACTCGGAGGCGCCGACCGGAGTACCGGCGTACTGGGCTCGGATGGTGGCGATCAGCTGGTGATAGCCGGCGAGACCGACGCGTGCGAAGAGCTGCCCCCGCGCTCGGATGCTGCCGCCGGCGTCGCCGTCCAGGGCGGCCAAGTCGCGGGTGATCCGGGCCACCACCTGGTCGACCGTGCTGGGGTCGTACCACAGGTGCGGGTTGTCACCGGGCTTCGCGCCGGCCAGGTCGGCGACCCGCAGCAGGGGTTGCCGGCCGCCGGTGGCGCTGCGCAGCTGGGCGGCCCACGGGTCGTAGCCGGCGCCGTTCTCGATGACGTAGTCAGCCCGGGAGAACGCGCGGGCGTCGCGTGCTGTCGGCTCGTAATCGTGCGGGTCGGTGTTGGGGTTGGCGATGATGCTGGTCACCTGGACCCGGGATCCACCGATCTGGGCGGCCAGGCTGCCCCAGAAGTTCTCCGCCGCGACGACCCGGAGCACGCGGCCGTGCACGGCGCCGCCACCCGTTGCCCCGGCGCCGCCCGCCGTCGCCGAGGCACAGCCGGCGAGCAGCAGCACGGTGACGGTCGCCAGCACCGGGGCGGCTACCCGCATGGCGACCTCCGCGGCTCTTATCGGTATCGGTTACCGAAACCATACCCTGGAGGAGGAGCCGTCGGAACGGGGCCCGAAGACGCCCGACATGAGGACCGGACGGCAGGACCGGATGGGAGGACAGGACGGCAGGACCGGACGGCAGGACCGGATGGGAGGACCGGATGGGAGGACAGGACGGGAGGACAGGACGGCAGGACCGGACGGCAGGACCGGATGGGAGGACAGGACAGGAGGACCGGACCGGAGCGCTGGACGGGAGCGCTGGACAAGGAGGATGGGCCAAAGCACCCTGAGCCCAGTAGGCCAATAGGCCCCTTCAACCCTGCGTGACCCCTCCCCCAACTCTCCGTGATCCCTCCTCGTGATCATACAATTTCGGCCGTGAATTCGCGATTTTCACGACCGAAATTGCATGATCACGAACGCTGGCGGGGCAGCAGGAGCCGCTCACCCGGCGGGCAGCAGGGGCCGCTCAGTAGTACTGCATCGGATCGACCGGGTTGCCGTTCACTCGCGTCTCGAAGTGCAGATGCGGCCCGGTGGAGTAGCCCGTGTTGCCGCTCAAACCGATGACGTCGCCTTGGCCGACGCTCTGCCCGACGCTGACGTTGATCACCGACTGGTGCGCGTAGCAGGTGGAAAACCCGCCGCCATGGTCGATGCAGGTGTAGTTCCCGTAACCGGTCTCCTGCCCCGCGTAGATCACCGTGCCGGCCTTGGCGGCCCGAATCGGTGTCCCGACGCTGACGCCGAAGTCCACGCCGGCGTGCAAGGCGTACTGCCCGGTGACCGGATCGAGCCGGTAACCGAATCCGCTGGTGATCGGGCCGTCGACGGGGTAGATCAGGCCGCCGCGACCCACCCCGCCCGTCGGGGGCGGAGCCGGGGCGGCGGGCGCCGGGGCCGGGGCCGGGGCGCGCGCCGCGGCCTGCTGCCGGGCGGCCGCGAGCTGCTGCTGCACCTGCTGCAGGTGCAGCGCCGCCGCGGCGGCCTGCTCCCGCTGCCGGATCAGCACGCCGATGTCGGTCGACTCCTGCTGCAGGCGACCCACCCGGGTGCGGTCCTGGGCCAGGCCCTTCTCGGCCTGGGTGAGGACGTTGTTGCGGTCGACCGCGAGCCGGCGCAGGTCTTGCTGCGCGCTGGCCGCCTGGTTCACCAGCTGGCTGACCCGCGCGACGGCCGCCTGGGTGGCGTGCTCCTGGGCGACCAGCGCGACCGTTCGGTCCGACACCACGGCCCGGTCGGCGGCCAGCTGGGCCCGGGCATCGCGCAACGCGACGAGCCGGGCATCCCGGCCGCGGGCCACCATCTCGAGCAGGCCGGACCGTTCCAGGTAACTGCTGGCCGCGCCACCCGCCCCGATCAGCGTGCTGATGCTCTCGCTCGGGCCGCTCTCGTAGCGCTGGCGAGCGAGCGCGTCGATCGATACCTGCTGCGTCGAGGTCGCCGCGGCCGCCTGCGTCTCCCGGCTCTGGGCGCCCTGCAGCGCGGTCCGGGCGGCATCGGCATTCTTGCGGGCCACGTCCGCGATGGCCTGCGCCCCGGCCAGCTGCCCCCGCGCGCTCGCCAACTTCTGCTGCGCGACCGCCAGGCGCCCCTGCACCACGCTGAGCGCATTCGCGGCTTGCACGGTGGTGGCGCTGGCCTGATCCAGGTCGGCGGTCGCCGCCTTCAGCGCGGCCTCCACCTTGCGTTGGCGGGTCCCGATGTCATCAGCGCGGGCGGCCGACGGCAGGGCCGTCAGCAGCGCGGTGGCGGCGAGGGCCACGGCGGTGGCGCAGGCCAGCACACGGACCAAACGGGCCCCAGGTGTCACAACGGTCACAGGGGTCACAACCCGCCACCATGCCGGAAGCGGGGCGCGGCTGGCAAGCCTCCGAGCCGGTGGAAAAGGGAAAAATGCCCTTCTCCACCGGGTCACGAGCGCAACCGGCTCGGACGCGCGCGGAGGGCGGGCTCGTTCAGCCGCCGGTATCGCTCAGACGCGCACGTAGAGCAGCGACGTCACGTAGGACGCCAGCGCCGCGACCCCGACTCCGACCAGGGCCAGCCACGGCATCACGCTGAGGACCTCGTGCCATTCGGCGTTCGGGACGACCCCGGCGTGGAAGAAGTCCTGCAGCGTCACATCGAGAATCCAGCGTTTGAACACGACCAGCAGCCCACCGGCGGCGACCGCCCCCACCAGGCCGGCGATCACCCCCTCCAGCACGAAGGGCAGCTGGATGGTGAAGTTGCTGGCGCCGACCAGCCGCATGATCCCGATCTCCCGCCGTCGGCTGAACGCGGCCAGCCGGATGGTGTTGAACGTGGTCAACAGCGCCGCGGCACCCGCCACAATCGCGACCACGGTCGCGACGGTCTTCACCCCGTCCAGCAGGTTGAACAGGGGCCGCAGCACCGCCTGGGCGTCGTACACCTCATCAACACCGGCGACGCCGCCGTACTTGCTGGCGATGACGGTGTACTCCTTGGGGTTTTTCAGCTTCACCCGGAACGACTCGGGCAACGCTTCGGGGCCGCTGACGGAGTTGACCAGGTCCTTCTGCCCGGCGAATTCGGACTTGAACTTGGCCAGCGCCTGCTCGTGCGACTCGTACTGCACCCGCGCCACCCGCGGGTCGCTGGTCAGCATCGTGCGCAGGGCATCGCGCTCCGCGGCGGTCACGTCTGCCTTGAGGTAGACGGCCACCTCCAGCTGCCCGTAATAACGGTCGTGCATCCGGTTAGTGATCTTTGTGGTCAGCATCGAGCCGCCGAGCAGCGCCAGCGACACCATCACGGTCACGACGACGGCAGCGGCCATCGTGACGTTTCGACGCAGTCCGGTCGCGATCTCCTGCAGGACGAAGCGGGGGCGCATGGGGGCGGGTCCGTTCTTGGGGCGTAGGTCGGGAAGGGCCGGGGTGGGCTACTGGGCGTAGCCGTACACGCCCCGCGCCTGGTCGCGCACCAGATGTCCGTTGTCCAGCTCCACCACCCGGCGGCGCATGGTGTCCACGATGGCCGCGTCGTGCGTGGCCATGACAACGGTGGTACCGGTGCGATTGATCCGATCCAGCAACTTCATGATGCCGATGGAGGTCTGCGGGTCCAGGTTGCCGGTCGGTTCGTCGGCGATCAGCAGCTGCGGGCGGTTGACGAACGCCCGCGCGATGGCGACCCGCTGCTGCTCACCGCCGGACAGCTCGTCGGGCAGGCGCTGCTCCTTGCCCTTGAGGCCGACCAGGTCCAGCACTTCCGGGACGACCGCGCCAACCTTGTGCCGGGGGGCGCCGGTCACCTCCAGCGCGAAGGCAACGTTCTGCGCCACGGTCTTGTTCGGGAGCAGCCGGAAGTCCTGAAAGACGCAGCCGATCTTGCGGCGGAAGGCGGGCACCTTCCACTGAGCGAGGCGCCCGACGTCCTTGCCGGCCACGAAGACCCGCCCGGAGGTGGCCCGCTCCTCCTTGAGCAGCAGGCGCAGGAAGGTCGACTTGCCCGACCCCGACGCGCCGACCAGGAACACGAAGTCGCCGGCCTCGAGGTTGACGCTGACATCAGCCAGGGCCGGTCTGGTCTGCGCCGAGTAGTGCTTGGTCACGTCCTCGAGGCGGATCACACGCGGCCCCGCGCAGGCTGGCTGGGCAGGCTCATGTCCGCCCATGCTACCTGCGGCTGGGCGCGGGCCGGCCCCTCGGCGCTTCCCGCGCGCGGCGGCGAGGTCACTGGACCGGGGCGGGCGCTGGTGGGGCTAATCCTGCTGGCTGCTTCGGCGCCACCGGATCTCGCTCGCCACGAACTCGTCGATCTCCCCGTCCAGGACGGCGTCGATGTTGCCGGTCTCGGTGCCGGTACGCAGGTCCTTGACCATCTGATACGGGTGCAACACGTAGTTACGGATCTGGCTGCCGAAGTTGATGTCCTGCTTGCCGCCGCGCAGGGCATCCATCTGGGCCGCGGCCTCCAGCCGGCGGCGTTCGAGCAGCTTGGCCTGCAGCACCAGCATGGCGCTGGCCCGGTTCTGGATCTGCGAGCGTTCGTTCTGGCAGGTGACCACGATGCCCGTCGGCAGGTGCGTGAGCCGCACCGCCGAGTCGGTCGTGTTCACCCCCTGCCCGCCGGGCCCCGATGAGCGGTAGACATCCACCCGGATGTCCTTGTCCTCGATCTCGACATGGTCGCTGGCCTCGACCACCGGGGTCACGTCCACCGCCGCGAAGGAGGTCTGCCGACGCGCCTGGTTGTCGAAGGGACTGATCCGCACCAGCCGGTGCACGCCGTGTTCGCCCTGCAGGGTGCCGTATGCATACGGCGCCTTCACCGTGAACGTCGCCGATTTGATGCCGGCCTCTTCGGCGTACTGCGTGTCCAGCACGTCCAGCCCGTAGCCGTTGCGCTCGGACCAGCGCAGGTACATCCGCAGCAGCATCTCGGCCCAGTCCTGGGAGTCCACCCCACCCGCGCCGGGGTTGATCTGCACCAGCGCGTGCCGGATGTCGTACTCGCCGGACAGCAGGGTCCGCACCTCGAGTTCCTCCACCGCCCGGCGGAGCGCGGCGAGGGCGGAGCCCAGCTCGGCCAGCAGGTCGGCGTCGTCCAATTCGATGGCGGTACGGGCGTCGTCGATCCGGCCGCGCAGGTCGGCGAGCTTGTCGAGGGTTGACTTGGCGTAGCTCATGGTGCTGGT
This sequence comes from Mycobacteriales bacterium, assembly GCA_035999615.1. GTDB lineage: Bacteria > Actinomycetota > Actinomycetes > Mycobacteriales > CAJCIY01 > DASYGP01. The sequence continues at coordinate 12,310 of DASYGP010000123.1, read as the reverse complement.
CACCCGGGCGGCTTTTTCCGGGTCGTCCCACAGGTCGGGGGCGGCGGCCTGCGCCTCCAGCTCGGCGTACTCCTGGCGAAGGCGCGCCGGGTCGAGCACCAACTCGACGCCAGCCAGCGTCGTGTCCAGCGCCTTCACCTGTTCGGCGATGTCCTCGGCCATGGGGCCAGCGTATCGGCGTCTCGGGGGCTCCCGGTCTCACCGGGCCCGCGGCGTCAGGGGCGGGCGCGGGACGCGGCGCGGGCCTCCGCGTGCACCGTCACCCTGCCGAACACCGGCAGTCGCACCGTACGCACGCCACGCACCACCACCGACCGCAGATCGCCCGAGGCGTCCCCCGAGATCTGCTCCGCCGGGTAGAGCGCAGCCGGGTAGGTGCGGCTCACGTACGCCGCGACCGTCGCCTGCACCCGGGCCCGGTCCAGCAGCAGATCTTCCCCCGTACCCGCCCGATAGAGGGCCGGCACGTCGATCTGTTCGGCCGCCGCCAGGGCGGTCCCATCCACGGCGGCAGCAAGATCGCGGCGGGCGAGGAACACCGCGCTGGCGTCGACGACGGCGAAGACCAACAACAGTGCCATCAGGCAAAAACCCAAGGACAACAGCAGGATCGTGCCGTCTTCGCCACCGAGCCGGGGGCGCGGCGCCCTGATCACGCCGCCGCCCGATAGGTGTCGACAGTCAGCGCGAACCGGCCAACGACCTGAACCCGGGCAGGGACCCGATGCGCGAACAGGCCTTTGTCGGCGAACGGAAGATAGATCTGCTGCGCCACACACACCGTGTACGCGGCACCGGGAGTCAGCTCGGGGGTCACCTCGGCCGCCCCCGACCCGCACCCTGCGCCCGGCGCGGTGAAGCGCAGTGCGATGGGCGCGGTGAGCCCTTGATCGGCGAACGCGAGCGACGCGGCGTATCTGGCTCGCTCAACGCCCACCCCGCTCGACGGGGCGGTCGCGAAGGCGCGACCGGCTTCACGCGCCGCCTCGGACGCGGCGAACGCGCCGCGCTGAACGGCAAAGACGGTGAGCAGCAGGTAAACCAGCGGGAGGAGAAGGAGTACGGAGACTCCGACGAACTCGATCAGCGCGCTGCCGCCGTCGCCGGAGGGACGGCGCCGGCGCAGGACGGACCGCAGTTTCACCGCGGTCTCACCGCGGTTCCTGCACCGCACGCGCTCACCGCGGTTCCTGCACCGCACGCGCTCACCGCGGTTCCTGCACCGCACGCGCGCTCACGTCCAGCTGGACCCGTCCGAGCGGCACGAAGGTCAGCGGCAACGTGACGCGGGCGCGCATGGAAACCAACGGGGGCCGGCCGGCGGACCCGGCGAGGTACCGCGCCACGCACGGACCACCCGGTCCGGCGGGCGGGCTGACGGCGCCGGACAGGGCGCTGCCGACGAGACCGGCGCAGGCCCGTTCCCCGTCGCCGAGGGTGGCCCCGCGGGTGGCGGCCGTACGGGCCCCCTCCGCCGCGTCGGCGACGAGCACGTTACGGGCGTGCAACACCAGCGCCACCTGCACCACGCCCAGGAACACCAGGACGAGCAAGGTCGCCACCAGGACGTACTCGGTGACGGCGCTCCCCCGGTCGCCGGTGTCCGCGACCGACCGCCGGCGGCGGGCCGCACCCGTGGCCGGCCTCCGACGGGGGGCTGCGCCCGTGGCCGCGTCGCCGCGGCCGGCGCTCACGGGCCGGACTTGGTGTTGGACACCGAGTTCACTGCATTCGTGAAGGCCTTCCCGATGACCGGTCCGACCAACGGGATCAGCACCACGACCACGGCCGCGCTCATGATCGCGATCATCACCCAACCCGGGATGTCACCGCGGTCCCCCTGCGGTCGCCGGCGGCGCAACCGGTTCGAGGTCTCGACGAACAAGCACAGCAGCAGTACGTCAGGGCGGGACATGATCATCTCCTCGCGGCGGATAGGTCATCGAGCGATACTGGTCAAGGTCACGGCCCCGGGGAACAAGGCAAACAAGATCGTCACCGGCAGCACGAGGAAGACAACCGGTGCCATCATGGCGATCTCGCGCTTTCCGCCGGACTCCAGGAGCGCCCGACGCCCCTCCTCCCGAACGTCCACGGCCTGGGCGCGCAGCACCTCGGCAAGCGGCGTACCGCGTTGCAGCGCGATGCTCATGCCGTCGACGAACCGGGCCAGGGCCGGCAGCGACGTGCGCTGCGCGACAGCCCCGAGCGCGGTGACGAAGGGAGTGCCGGACCGGGCGTCCGCCAACGCGAGACGCAACTCCCGGGACAGCTCCCCGCCGGCCCGGCGGGTGGCCCGTTCCAACGCCGCGACGGGGCTCTCACCGGCGCCCACCGCCAGCGCGAGCAACTCGGCGACCGTGGGCAGCTCGAGGGTGATGCGTTCCTCGCGCCGGCGGACGGCGCGCGTCAGGACAAGGTCTCGGGCCAACACGCCACCCAGCACCGCCAGCACCGTGAGGCCCGCCAGGGTGATCGCCGGCGCCCCGAAGCCGGTGCCCAACCGAAGGGCCAGCAAGGCGAGCCCGACCGCCCCCGCTCCCGCGCCCCACAGCACCTGCTCCTGCCGGAATTGGTCGACACCCAGGGGGCTGCCCAGCGCGGTGAGCCGCCGCCGGACCGACGCGGTACCGCCGAAGAATCGCTCCACGGCGCCGGCCAGGTCGGCGAGCAGCGGGGCAAGCAACGCGGCCAACACGCCCGGGCGCCCGGCGGGTCGCTGCGTGAGCAAGGCGGATGGCCGGGCCGCGTCGCGGACGTAGGGGGCGAGCCGGTCGGCCAGCGTGGGTCGACGAAATGCGGGCAGCCGGCTGATCGCCAGCCCGAGACCCGCCGCCGCGATCAGCCCGAGCAAACCGCCGAACGGGCTCACCGCAAAACCCGCTGTTCCTCCGGCAACTGCCCGATCCGGCGCATCAACCGGAACGCCAGATACGACACCCCTCCGCCGACCGCGAGGACCACCGCGCCGGTCGCGGAGTTGTAGGCGCGCACGGTGCTCGATTGGGTCGCCAGCAGCAGGAGCACCAACCACGGTGCGCACAGCGCCACCCGGGCCGCGTTGACCGTCCACGACTGCCGCGCTTCGAGCTCGCCGCGGGTCCGGGCGTCCTCCCGCAGGAAGCGCGACAGGGTCCGCAGCAGCCCACCGAGATCGGTGCCGCCCACCTCACGCGCGACCCGCAGCGCCTCAACCACGCGGTCGCCGACCGGATCAGCCAGGTCATCGGCCAGCCGATCAAGGCAGCCGCTGAACGCGCCGGTGGCGCGGTGATCCTCGGCGAACCGCGCAAAGGGCGGCCGTAACTCGGCCGGTCCGTTGGTCCCGAGCGCGGCAAGCGCCTCGGGGAGCGACAACCCGGCGCGCACCCCGGAGACCAGGTTGTCCACCGCCTCGGGCCACGACTCGCGCCGGGCGCGCCCGCGGATGCGGGCCCGGCGCCGGAGCAGGGAGCGCGGCGCCGCGGCAGTGAACAAGGCAAAGGCCAGGGCCAACGGAACGGCGCGGGACACCGCCAGAACGGCGAGGAAGGCGGCCATCGCGCAGACCACGCAGACCGCCACGAGCTGCGCCGCGCTCACCCCACGCACCCCGGCCTCGACCAGCAGCCGCGTCACGGGCGCGGTCGGATGCAGCGGGCGCCGCCCCGTTGCGGCCGATGGGGTGACGAGCAAGAACAGGCCCAATCCCAGGAGCACCCCCACGAAAAGGCCCATGCTCAGGTCGGCGTCCGGACGGAGGAAGCCAACAGCCGGCCCAGGTCGAAACCGTGTTCGGCGAACCGCTCCGCGTGCGGGGGAAAGCCGTCGGCCCGGACCAGCTGACCCTCGCGCCGGACGAAGACCTGCGCCACCTCGACGATGTCGCCTTCGGTGCGACCCGGCAACGCGGCGATCTCCGTTACCCGGCGCAGCCCGGCCGCGTCCTTGGCCATGTGCACCACGAGATCGACGCTCGCCGCCACCGTCGGGACCACGAAGGCATGACCGACGTTTTCCCCGGCCAGCAGCGGGAGGGTGCACAGCTTGGTCACGGCCTCCCGGGCCGAATTCGCGTGCAGGGTGCACATCCCGGGTAGCCCCGAATTCAAGGCAATCAGCAAGTCCAACGCTTCCTCTTGACGGACTTCGCCGACCAGCAGCCGGTCCGGGCGCATCCGCAGGGCTTCCTTGACCAGGCGCCGAAGCCGGATCTCGCCGGTGCCCTCCAGCGACGGCTGCCGGGTTTGCATCGCCACCCAGTCCGGCAGGGAAGGCTGCAGCTCAAAGACTTCCTCGCACGAGACGACGCGCTCTCGGGCCGGAATCGCGGCGGCCAGGCAGTTCAGCAGGGTGGTCTTGCCGGCCTGGGTGCCTCCCGCGACGATGATGTTGAGACCGGCCACGACACTGGCTTCGAGGAAGCGCGCACCCTGCCCGGTCAGGGTGCCGAGCCGGACCAGCTCGTCCAGCGTGGTGACGGCCAGCACGAATTTGCGGACGTTGACCGCCCAGGCGCTGCGCGTCACGTCGGGGATCACGACATGCAACCGGGAGCCGTCCGGCAGCATCGCATCGACGAACGGTTGGCTCAGATCCACGCGGCGCCCCGAGGTTTTGAGCATCCGCTCGACCAGGTCGGCGACCTGCGTTTCGGTCAGGATCGTGGTGGTCAGCTCACTGCGCCCGCGGCGGGCCACGAACACGCGGCCGGGCTCGTTGATCCAGACCTCTTCCACGTCCGGGTCATCCAGATAGCGCTGCAGGGGACCGAAGCCGGCGACGGCGTCGTAAACATGTCGGGCGACGGCGACGCGTTCCCCGACCGCGGGGAGCGCCCCGGTCAGGGCCCGTTCCTCGTAGTCGGTGATCACGTCGTTGACGAGGCGGTGCACCGCGGCCGGATCACGTACGGGGTCCAACCCCCGACGGCGCACCAGCTCGCGGACCTCTTCCTCGACGAGATCCAGGGCGCCACGGCGCTCCGGCTCCATGCGCACCGTCGCCGCCGTCATCGGCCGCCCCCGTCTGTCGCCGTCACCGCTCCCGGCGCGGCCGAATCTAGGGCGCCGGGACCGCGCGCGAAAGGGGGGTAGGGCAATCTGTGGACAGTGACCCGAAGACCCGGGGTCCGCCGCCGGCCGAAGGGGAACGCCGTTGAGCACGTTCAGCGTCGAGGATCGTTACGACTGCACCGTGGCAAGGTTGCACGCCACGATCACCAACGCCGAGTACCTGGCCGCGAAGTTCCCGACGATCGGGTTCCGGGATGTGGCGGTGGTTTCCGCCGGACCGACCGGGGTGGAAACCCGGCGGACGGTCGTCGCCCCCCTCCCCGGGTTCGCCCGCAAGGTGCTGGGCGAGACGCAGACCGTGACCCAGATCGAGTCGTGGACCGCGACGGCGGATCGCGCCGACGGGACGTTCACGGCGCACGCCCAGGGCACCCCGATCCGGATCGCGGGCACCATGACGATCGAGCCGGGCGCGGTTCTCCCCGGAGGCGGCCTGGACCCGGACGGGGGCGGCTGCGTCCTGCGGATCCGCGGCGAGGTCACGGTCAAGGTTCCGCTGATCGGGGGCAAGATCTCCGACCTGGTGGCAGCCGAGGCGACCAAGACCTTGCAGCGCGAGTACGTCTTCACCCAGCAATGGCTAGCCGCTGCGCACTAGCGCGTCGCTGATCTGCACGATGCGTCCTGGTCCGGCGCGGCCGGATCACCGGCGTTGGCTACTGGCAGTCCGGGCACCGTCCATTGACGGCCTGCCGGCTGACGTGGGCAACCAGGAAGCAGCCGCTGCAGGTGAACTCATCCCGCTGGCGCGGCAACACCCTGGCCAGCCGCCCCTCCGGGTCGAGCTCGGCCGGCTCGGATTCGTCGCCGGCGTATTCGTCGTCCGTGCGCGACGAGAGCATCTCGTGCGACGGCCTGGCCAGCACGGCCGCGAGGGCCACGATCTCCAGGGTGCCCAACGGCAATACGGGATCGACCAGGCTGTCCAGGCCAACGACGGAAAGGGTCACGCTGTCGGATCGGTTGCGCCGCAGCCTATCTGGCTCGTCCGGTCAGGTGATCTTGCGGTCGCCGCCGCGCAGATGGGCCAACCACTTAGCCCATCTGCGCGGCTAGCTACGCGCCGGTCAGCCCTGGTGCGGGTGGCGCCATTCGTGCGGCGGCACGCTGGTTTCCTTGATCGTGCGCGGGGACGTCCACCGGAGCAGGTTCAGCACCGAGCCGGCCTTGTCGTTGGTCCCGCTCGCCCGCGCGCCGCCGAACGGCTGCTGCCCGACCACCGCGCCGGTCGGCTTGTCGTTGACGTAGAAGTTGCCCGCGGAGAACCGCAACACCCGCTGCGCTTCCTCGATCGCAACCCGGTCGGCCGCGAAGAAAGCGCCGGTCAGCGCGTAGGGCGCGGCATCCGCCGCCTGCAGCATCGTCGCGGCGTAGTTCGCATCGTCGAAGACATGCACCGCCAGGACCGGACCGAAGTACTCGCGGCGGAACACCTCGTGTCCAAGATCATCACATGACACCACCGTGGGAGGCACGAAATAGCCGGCGGTGTCATCGGCCCGGCCGCCGGCCAGTACCTGCACGGCCGGATCGGCCGCGAAGCCGTGCAGCACCCCGTCGAGCCGGTCAAAGGCCCGGCGGTCGATGACCGCGCCGCCGAAGACAGCGAAGTCGGTGACCTCGCCGTAGCTCATCTGTTCGGCGCCGGCGACCAGCGCGTCGCGGACCCCGCCGTCCCACAGCGAGCGAGGGATGTAGGCGCGTGACGCCGCCGAGCACTTCTGCCCCTGGTACTCGAACGCCCCGCGCAACAGGCCCGTGACCAGAGCATCCGGGTCGGCGCTCGGGTGGGCGATGACAAAGTCTTTCCCGCCGGTCTCCCCCACCAGCCGGGGGTAGCTGCGATAGGAACCGATGTTCGCACCCACCTGCGCCCACAGGTGCTGGAACGTCGCGGTCGAGCCGGTGAAGTGAATGCCGGCCAGGTCCGGGTGCGGCACGGCGACCCGGGAGATGGCCTGCCCGTCGCCCTGCACCAGGTTGATCACTCCGGGGGGCAGTCCGGCGGCCTCCAGCAGGCGCATCGTGTGATGGGCCGCCAACGCCTGGGTCGGCGACGGCTTCCAGACCACGGTGTTCCCCATCAACGCCGGCGCGGTGGGCAGGTTGGCGGCGATCGCGGTGAAGTTGAACGGGGTGATCGCCAGCACGAAACCCTCGAGGCTGCGGTGATCCATCCGGTTCCACACGCCCACCGACGACCGCGGCTGCTCGGCCAGCACCTGGGTCGCGAAGTGCACGTTGAAACGCCAGAAGTCGGCCAGCTCGCAGGCGCTGTCGATCTCGGCCTGGAAGCAGGTCTTGCTCTGGCCGAGCATGGTCGCGGCGTTCACCCGGTCCCGCCACGGCCCCGTCAGCAGGTCGGCCGCCCGCAGCAGCACCTGCGCGCGTTGGGTGAAGGGCAGCTCGCGCCAACCCGGCGCGGCCGCCCGGGCCGCCTCCACCGCGGCCGCCACATCCTGATCGGTGGCGCCGCCAATCCGGCCGAGTACGTGCTCATGCCGGTCCGGCCGGACCACATCAATCTGCTCACCCCCGCCCAGGCTCTCCCGGCCCGCGATGGTCTGGGTCAGCTCCAGCGGCTCGGCGGCGGCCATGTCCTTGAGCGCCGCCTCCAGGCCGGCCCGCTCGGGGCTGCCCGGTGCGTACGTGCGGACCGGCTCGTTGTAGGGGACGGGTACGGCGTTGTCGGCGTCCATCCCCCGATCCTCGCACCGGCCCAGATGACGGCGTTCCTGGGGCCATCCGGACGACAGGGGCTAGAGGTCGGCGAGCTCCTGGGTGGCGTACCAGGCAAGCTCGTGATCCTCGGCGTCGCCGACGGTGAGCTCCGCGTCCTCATCGCCCAGATCCGCGGCGTCCACCGCCAACACCGCCTTCCCGACCGCGTCCTGCGCGCCGGCGGTGTCCACCAGACCCGCCGCGACGAGCCGCCACGGCAGCTCACCGGCGACGGTCACCGCACCCTCATCGAGATCGTCCCGGCTGGTCACCGCATCCGCGGGCGGATCCACGGCGAGCACCACTCGGCGGGCCTCCCCGATGCCCCCCAACAGCCGCAGCGAGGCGCGGGCGGCGCGACCCGACGCGGCGTACTCGAGCTCCTCCGCGTCGGCGCTGGCGTACCACTCGCGCAGTCCCGGGGTGACCGCGTACGCCGTCATCGGGGTGGGCCCCACCGTCCCGGCGGCCCGCCAACGCCGGAGCAACGGCAACGTTGCCGGGATGTAGACGCGCAACGCTCAGCCGGCGGCGGCGAGGTCGACCGCGCCCAACGCCGCGGCCGAGGTGCGCAGCGAGGTGTCGAACACCCGCTCGCGGCGCCGCGGGTCCATTAGGTTCGCGCCGATCGCGGTGAGGTCCTCCGGGCCGGGGCCGAGCAGCACCACCTTGGTTCCGGTGGCACGCACCTTGGCCGCTTCCCTGGTGAGCCGCCGGGTGACCAACCGCCGGACGTGCCGCTCCAATTTGGCCCCGACCCCGGCGGGCATGTCGTACTCAAAAGAAGTCATCGGCGAGAGCACATAGACGGTGTCCAGCCCGCAACCGGCGAGCAGGTCCAGCGAGGTCGGGGAGCAGGCGCCGCCGTCGACGTAACGGCGGCCGCCGATCACGACCGGGGCGTACCAGCCGGGGATGGCGCAGGACGCCATGACGGCGTCGGCGAGCCGGGCGCTGGGCGCTCCTTCGCGGCCGAACGGCACCCGCTTGCCGGTGGTGTAATCCATCGCCACCAGCCAGGTCCGCTGATGCGGCGCCCAGGCCGCCGGCCCGGCCGGGGCCACCGCGTCGACCATCGATCCCACCGCGGCCAGCGAGCCGCGCCCCTGCGGCAGGACAGCGGCCAGCGCCGCCATCGGCGTCACCTTCCGCGGGTGCAGCGTGGCGTTGACCAGCAGGTTCCGGCTGCCCATCCGCAGCTTCGGTCGCGGCGGGAGGCCGCCGCCACCATCGCGGTGATAGTCGTAGTCGATCGCCGGGTCCCCCTGCGCGGGGGCGCCGGCCTGATGGTTCGCCAACGCCTCGGTCGACACCCCGCAGCCCAGGAACGCGGACAGGATCGAGCCGGCGGAGGTGCCGATCAGCACCTCGGCCGTCCGCGGGTCCAGGCCCGTGGTCTGCTCCAGCGCCCGCAGCGCGCCGATCGTCCACGCCGCGCCGAGCACGCCGCCCGCGCCGAGCACCACGCCGTACCTGCTCATGCCACCGTCCCCACCAGTTCGGTCAACGATTCCTCGATGCACTGGGCCAGGACATCGACGTCGGGCATGGCGTCGCGGTCGGCGTTCAGACCGTAGAACACCCCGCCGTTGTAGGAGGTCAGCCCGACGCAGACCGCCTGCCCCTTGGCCAGCGGCACGACCGGGTAGACCGACAGCATCTCGGCACCGGCCGCGTACAGCGGGAATTGCGGGCCGGGCACGTTCGTGACGACCAGGTTGAACAATCGGCGGGTCATGCTCGACCCCAGCCGGGCGCCGAGCTGATGCAACGTCGGCGGCGCGAACCCGGCCATCGCCACGATGGCTTCGGCGCCCAGCGACTGGTTGGACTCCTTGTGCGCCTTCATCGCGTACGACACCTGATGCAGGCGCACGACCGGGTTCGGCTCACCGACCGGCAGGTCCACGAAGTAGGAGCTGACCTTGTTGCCACCGTCGCCCGTCGCCCCGGGCGGCCGTACGCTCACCGGCACCATGGCCCGCACGCTGGTGGCCGGGGTCACCGGCTCGCCGCGGGTCAGCAGCCAGGCCCGCAGCGCGCCCGCCACGGTGGCCAGCACCACGTCGTTGACCGTGCCGCCGTGGCTCTTGCGGACCAGCTTGTAGTCGTCGAGCTCGGTAGCGGCCATCCCGAACCGGCGCTGCTCGCCGATGGTGACGTTCAGCGGCGACTGGGGTGCGGCGCGCATCGTCACCCGGGCGGCGGACAGCAGCCCGCCGACCCCGCGGAGCACCTTGCCGGCGTTGACCTTGGCGTCCATCACGCCGCTGCGCACGGTGTCCGCGGCGGCGACCGGCCGGCGGACCAGATCGATCACGGCGCCGGCGACCAGCTCGACCCGGTTCGGTTCACGGGCCGGTGACCACGCGTCGGCATCGGTTTCGCGGGGCTCGGGGCTGACGTCGAGGATGAGCGCGCCGATGTCCATCGCGCTGCGCCCATCGACCATGGCGTGATGTGTCTTGGTGATGATCGCCGCCTCGCCGTGCTGCAGCCCCTCCACCAGGTAGATCTCCCACAGCGGCCGGTTGCGGTCCAGCTGGCGGGACATCAGCCGGCCGACCAGCTCCCGGAGCTGATCTGGGGTGCCCGGCTTGGGCAGCGCCGAGCGCCGCACGTGATACGTGACGTCGAAATCTTGGTCGTCGACCCACAGCGGGTTGCCAAGATGCCCGGGCACCCACTTGACCTTCTGCCGGTAGCGCGGGACCAGCCCGATCCGCTCGCTGATCAGCTCGACCAGCCGGTCGTAGTCGAGGCGGCCGTCCGCGGGGCGGCGGAGCACGCTCACCCCGCCGACGTGCATCGCTGTGGTGGGTTCCTCCAGGTAGAGGAAGCTCACGTCCAGCGAGCTCAACCGGTCGGACATGGCCTGGACCTTCCCTCAGCGCACCTCGGCAACCGCGGACGATCCAATCGTGACACGCGGCACGTCGCGGGGACCCTCAGTAGCGCGTTACGCCGCCGGCCAGCCGAACAGCGCGGCCAGCTCGCCGGTCGTGGTCGCGGCGTCCTCGTGCAGCACCCCGACCATCCCGACCGCGACGGCGCCTCGCACGTTGGGCCGCAAGTCATCGACGAACACGCATTCGTGCGGGGCCACCCCGAGCCGTTCGGCGCACAGCAGATAGATCGCCGGGTCCGGTTTGCGCAGCCCGACCTGGCCGCTGATCACCTCGACGTCGAACACGCCGTCCCAGGTCGCCCGGGGGTACTCATTCGCCCAGGAGTTGGACAGCAGCGCGGTGCGCAGCCCGTGCCGGCGGGCCCGGCGCAGCGCGTCGAACATCCCCGGTTCTTCGGTGAACGCCGCGAACATCCGGGTCAGCAGCCCGACGGCCGGCACGTCGACTCCGGCGCGGGTGGCCAGCGTGGCCGCCAACCGGCGCTCGAAGTCGGCGCCGGGGAGCGCGCCGGTCTCCAGGTCATGCACCGGATTGCGCTCCGCGCCGGGGGTGAGCCACTCCCGCATCACCGCACCGAACGCCGCCGGATCGATGCCGTCGGCGGCGCACCAGGCGGCCATCGCGGCCGGCAGGCTGCTGGTCAGCACCCCGCCGTAGTCGACGATCAGGGCCCGCAGCGGCGGGGCTTCACTCACCCCTTCACGGTACGGCCCACCCCCACCGAACCCGCCCCGAGCCTTGAGCCCGTCCCCCGGGCGGCGCCGCGCCGGGCCGGGACCCGCGGGCGTCGCCGGCGCGCTTCGGGAACCGGCTGCCCACACAGCTGCGCCGCCAGGGTGCGGATGTGCAGCCGGAGCGGGGAGCCGGGCGCCACCTCGGCCAGGCAGCGACCGGCCGCGAGGGCGGCGTCCGCGGCGGCGCGGTCCTCGGGCAGCAGCGCCCGCGGCCGGACTCCGGCGAACCGCTGCAGCGCAGCGCGTACCTCAGCGGCGGCGTCGCCGGGCACCGGGCCGCGGCGCAGCCGGTTGACGACGACGGCCGGACTGCACCCCGGCACGGCCTCGCCGAGGTCGCTGAGGCCGCGGACCAGCCGGGCCAGGCCGACCGGGTCGGCCGCGCCCACAGCCAGGACCTGGTCGGCATCCTGCAAGATCGCCAGCGTGGCGCCGTTCCGGCGCGGCACCGCGACGTCGTAGGACAGCTCCTCATCGCTTTCCAGGCAAGCGCTGACGTCCACGATCGTGACCGGCACCAGCAGCCGGGCCAGCTCCAGCGTCCGGGTCAGGGCGGCTGGGCGCAGCTCCGGCCAACGCGACGGCCGGGACAGGCCGGTGAGGACGCGCAACCCGGCGGGCGCCCCGGCCGGCCCGGGCAGCCGCACCTGACGGGCATGGCCGGCCAAGGCCGGGGCGCTCAGGGTGCCGAGGTTCGCCGCCCGGACAGCTCCCGCGAGGCCGGCGGACTCCTCCAGCAGACCGAGCAGCTGGGCCACGGACGGCGCGTACACGTCGGCATCGACGAGCAACGCCGGCACGCCCAGGATCGCCAGCTCGCAGGCGAGCCCGGTCGCCAGCATGCTGCGGCCCGGGGCCCCCGGCGGACCCCAGACCGCGATGACCTGGCCGA
>DASYGP010000080.1:0-11731 GCA_035999615.1 Mycobacteriales bacterium | reverse complement strand
CGACGCCGAGAAGCTGATCACCCTGACGACCTGCAATCCGAAGTTCTCCGACGCCCAGCGGATGATCATCCATGGGGTGATGGTGAAGAGCTACCCGAAGAACGGCAGCTTCCTCCCGCCTGAGCTGGGGGAGACGACCTGATGTACGGCTGGATCTGGCGCCACTTGCCGGGGCCGACCCCGATGCGGGTCGTCTCCGCCGTCTTCCTCTTCCTGATGATCACGGCCGTGCTTTTCTTCCTGGTGTTTCCGTGGCTCGAGCCGTACATGCCGTTCGACCACGCCACCACCGGCTGAGCCTTCCGGCGCCCAATGCAGCCGGGTGGGCCGGGCGAGCCGGGGAGGGTCTGGCACGCTGATGCCGTGACGCGCATCCTCGTCGTGGACAACTACGACTCGTTCGTGTTCAACCTGGTGCAGTACCTGCAGCAGCTCGGGGCGGATGTGTCGGTGCGGCGCAACGACGAGATCACGGTGGCCGAGCTCGCGGCACTCGCCGTGGACGGTGTGTTGATCTCACCCGGGCCGGGGCGCCCGGAGCGGGCCGGCATCAGCGTGCCGCTCGTCACCCACTGCGCGCAGGCCCGGCTTCCGTTACTCGGTGTGTGCCTGGGACACCAGGCGATCGCCGTCGCGTTCGGGGGCGAAGTCGCTGCGGCCCCGGAACTTCTGCATGGCAAGACCAGTCAGGTCTGCCACGACGGCAGTGGCGTTCTGGCCGGCCTGCCCCAGCCGTTCACCGCGACGCGCTACCACTCGCTGGCAGCGGTCGAAGCGACGTTGCCCACTGAGCTCGTCGTGCAGGCCCGCAGCGAATCGGGGGTGGTGATGGCCGTGCGTCACACGAACCTGCCGATCCACGGTGTGCAGTTCCACCCGGAATCGGTGCTCACCCAGGGCGGTCATCTGCTCCTGGCGAACTGGCTGACCTGCTGCGGCCAACAGGGGGCGCTGGACCGGGTGGGCGTCCTGGGGGCCGCGGTCGAGCGGCTGCGTCGCACCGCGTTCGGGGATGTGGCGCTGGCGGGCACCGCCTGATGACCTACCGGCTGAGCAGCATCGTCCGGGATCCGGACCCGAATCGCCGGGGGCGCCCTGCCTTGCAGCTGGGCGCCCGCACGTGGTCGTACGCCGAGCTCGATCGGCGGTCCAGTAGCGCGGCGAACGCCTTGCGGGACGCCGGTTGCAGCGCAGGTCAACGCGTCGCCTACCTGGACACCAACGCCGGGGAGTTCTTCGAGCTGCTGTTCGGCGCCGCAAAGGTGGGCGCGGTCCTCGCCCCGATCAACTGGCGGCTCACCGCCGCCGAGGCCAGCGTGATCGTCGCCGACAGCGGCGCGACGCTGCTGGTGCACGGACCCGCCTTCGCCGCCACGAGCGCCGCGATCGCCGCCGCCACCGGGGTGCGGACGGTGTCGACGGGACCCGAGTACGAGGGCTGGCTCGCGGCGGCCGGGCCGGATGATCCCGGCTTCACCGGCGCGGACGACACGGTCGTCCTGCAGCTTTACACGTCGGGCACGACGGGACTGCCCAAGGGGGCCATGCTCACCAACGCCAACATGGCGGCCCTGCAGGAGGCCTCCATCAGCTGGGGTATCGACGCGGACAGCGTGAGCCTGGTCGCGATGCCGCTGTTCCATGTCGGCGGCTCCGGTTGGGCGTTGGTGGGGCTGCAATGCGGCGCCCTGAACGTGCTGCTACCCGGGTTGGATCCGGTGCCGACGCTGGATCTGATGGAGTCGGCGCGGGTCACCCACACGTTCCTGGTGCCGGCGGCGCTGAGCATGCTCGCGGCCGTCGCCGGGGCGGCCGACCGGAACTGGGCGGCCCTGCTGGCGTTGGTCTATGGGGCGTCGCCGATCACCGTCGAAGCACTGAAAACGGTCCTGGCGACCTTCGGCGCCCCGATGTACCAGGTCTACGGGATGACGGAGACAACCGGGGCGATCACCCAGCTCGACCCGGCCGATCACGACCCGGGCGGCCCGCGGGAATACCTGCTGCGCAGCGCCGGACGGCCCTATCCGTGGGTGCACACCCGGATCGTGGATGTGGTCGACGGTCGGGTCCTCGCGGCCGGCCAGGTGGGAGAACTGCAGGTGCGCTCGGCGCAGGTGTGTGCCGGCTACTTCGGCAAGCCGGCGGAAACCGCGGCGGTCCTGGCACCCGGAGGCTGGCTGCGCACGGGGGACGCCGGCTACCTCGACGCGGATGGATACCTGTTTCTCACCGACCGGATCAAGGACATGATCGTGTCCGGCGGCGAGAACGTGTATCCGGTGGAGGTCGAGAACGTCTTGGCGGAGCATCCGGCGGTGGCCGATGTTGCGGTGATCGGCGTTCCCGATCCGCGGTGGGGGGAGACGGTGAAGGCCATCGTCGTGGCCCGCCCGGGGGTTGCCCTCGACCCGGTCGAGTTGCTCGCTTGGGCCGCGCCGCGGCTGGCCGGCTTCAAGCGGCCACGTTCGGTGGACCTCGTCGACGCGCTGCCGCGCAATCCCAGCGGGAAGGTGCTCAAGAAGGATCTGCGGGCCGCGTACTGGGCCGGTCACGACCGGGCCATCGGCTGATCGCGCCGGCTACCTCAGGCCGGGGGTGGCGTCGGTAACGGCGACTTCGGCAGCCCGCTCGCAGGCGGCGGCGTGGTGGACGGCGGCGGCGTGGACGATGCCGGCGGCGTCGATGAGGCCGGCGGGGGCGACGTCGTGGGCGTGGCCGGCCCGCTGGAGACCGTCAGGGTCACGGTGGTGCCATTCGGCTGCGCGCCGGTGGGCGATTCGTCGATGACGGTCCCCGCCTTGCTCGGGTCCGGGACCATCGTCACCTGCACCTGGAAGCCGGCCCCCTTCAGCGCAGAGATGGCATCCGCCTCCTGCTTACCCACCTCGCTGGGCACCTGCTGCTGGCCGGACACGACCGTCAGGTTGACCGACGCGCCGGCGTCCAGCGTGGTTCCGGCGCTGGGGCTGACCATGAGTACGGCGGTGGGGGTGCCGGGCACGTTCTCCTGCGTCACGGTCCCGACCTTGAGCTTGGCCTGGGTGATCAACGCGGTGGCATCGGCCGTGGTTTTGCCGACCACATCCGGGACTTGCACCTTCTCCACGCCGGTGGACACCGACAGGCTGACCTTCCCGCCCGGGTTGATGGTGATCCCCTCGATCGGGCTTTGCGCGTAGACCTGCCCGGCCGGCAGGGTGTTGCCGTCCTGGCCGATCGGCGTCATTTTGACGTCGCCGACCGCAAGGCCTGCGGCGGTGAGGGTGTCCCGCGCCTGGGCCTGGGTCAGACCCACCACTTTCGGTGTGTGCAGTGCAGCCTGCGAGCCGGAGAACAAGTTCTTGGCCAGGACCGCGGCCACGATGAACACGACCAGCACCGCCGCCAGCAGTGCCAGGTAGGCCAGGCCCCGGCGGCTGCGACGGTCCCCGTCGTCCTGACGCAACAGCACCGTGGTGGGGGCCGCGACCGGAAGGGCGGTCGTCACGTCGTTGGCCAGCACCGGGGGTGCCTCGACCCGCCGGCCGGCGGCGGCGCGATCCAGGTCGGCCCGCATCTCGGCCGCACTCTGGTAGCGGTTGGCCGGATTCTTCGCCATGGCCTTCAGGACCACGGCATCGGCGGCGGCGGGCAGCTCCGGGTCGAGCTGCGACGGGGGGGTGGGATCTTCCCGGACGTGCTGGTAGGCCACGGCCACCGCCGAGTCCCCCCGGAACGGGGGGACGCCGGTGAGCAGTTCGTAGAGCAGGCAGCCGGTCGAATAGATGTCGCTGCGTGCATCGACGTGCTCACCGCGGGCCTGCTCGGGCGACAGGTACTGAGCCGTGCCGAGCACCTGAGCGGTCTGCGTCATCGTGTTCGCGGTGGTGGACGCGGCGCGCGCGATGCCGAAGTCCATCACCTTGACATCGCCGGTACGCGTCATCATCACGTTGGCGGGCTTGATGTCGCGGTGCACTATCCCGGCCCGATGGCTGTATTCCAGCGCGCCGGCGACCTCCGCGGCGACCTCCATCGCCCGGCGGGGCAGCAGCCGGCCATCCTCGGCCAGGACGTCGCGCAGGGTGCGGCCGGACACCTGTTCCATGACGATGTACGGCACGCCCTCCTCATCCTCGCCGGTGTCGTAGACCGCAACGATGTTCGGATGGTTCAGCCCGGCGGCGGACTGGGCCTCGCGCCGAAAACGGGACAGGAACGATGGGTCCCGGGCCAGGTCAGCCCGCAAGATCTTGATGGCCACGTCACGTCCGAGGCGCATGTCGCGTCCGCCGAGCACCTCGGCCATCCCGCCGTAGCCCAGGGGCTCGCCGAGTTCGTACCGACCGCCCAAAAGGCGTGGCTCTGTCGCGGACACGCGGGTCAGTCTCCCTTTCCTTGGCCTTGACCGTTGTCTTTCGCCCGGCCCTTGCTCGTACCCGTTCCGTTGTCACCGCTCGCGCTGGGCGTTGCTGCCGCCGCTGCGACGGCCTGGATCACGACCGAAGCGTGCGGCGCCAACGTTGCCGGCAGGGGCCCTCCCCCGGGGGTCACGATCGTGACGACGGTACCGGGCGTCCCGTCTTGCACGACATCGACGCGGCTCGGGGACAGGCCGAGCGCGCGCAGGGCCGCCAGCACCTGCTCGACCGGTCGGCCCCGGTAACTGGCGGGGTCGAGGTGAATCTGACCGTTCGACGCCGGCTGAGCCGGTCCGGCAGGTGGGCGTTGCGGGTTGGGTACCGGTTTTGCGCCGCCGCCCAAGCTGGCGAGTGCGCTGACCACGACGAGGGCGAGCAGTGCGGCCAGGACCAGCAACGGCAGGCGGAGCCGACGACGTGGGCGACGTCGCGTCGGGGTCGAGGCCAGCATGGTCGGCGCGACGGCGGTCGGCACCGGGGTGGGCGTCATCAGCGTCGCCGGAACCGTGGCGGCCCCGGCGAGTGGCGGGCCCGTTGCCGGGCCACCGTCGTAGAGGGCGGTACGAATCCCCAGCGCGGTGCGGCCGAGCGCGCCAGCCGTGCGGAAGCGGGCCGCGGGATCCTTTGCCAGGGCCCGGGCGATCAGCTTGATCACCGGCGCGGGCAGCGTCGAGGGAAGCGGCGGCGGCTGCTCCCGCTGGTGCGCCAGCGCAACTTCCACGGGGCTGTCGCCCTCGAACGGGCGGTGCCCGGCCAGGCATTCGTAGCCGACGACGCCGAGCGCGTACACGTCGGAGGCCGGGCTCGCGGGCTGGCCGCTGGCCTGCTCGGGCGACAGGTAGTGCGCGGTACCGAGCACCGTGCCGGTCCGGGTGAGGGGGGCGGATCCGGTGGCCCGCGCGATCCCGAAGTCGGTCACCTTGACCACCCCGTCCGGCCGGACCAGCAGGTTCCCCGGCTTGACGTCGCGATGCACGACACCGGCGTCGTGCGCGGCCTGCAGGGCGAGCGCGACCTGCCCCACCACGTCGAGGGCCTGGTCGGGGGGCAGCGCCCCGCGCCGGTGCAGCAGCGTGGACAGGGCCTCACCCTCCACGAGTTCCATCACGAGCCAGGCACTGCCTTCGGGGCCGCCGTCTTCGCCGTAGTCGTGGACCGCGGCGATGCCCGGATGGCTGAGCATGCCGGCCAGCCGGGCCTCGCTGCGGAAACGCTCCAGGAACGCCGGCTCCGAGAGGTACTCCGGCTTGAGCAGCTTGATCGCGACCGTTCGCTGCAGCGTCTCGTCGTGCGCCCGCCAGACATCCCCCATGCCGCCCCCGGCGATGCGGCGCGCCAGCCGGTACCGGCCATTGACCACGAAACCGGCGCTGGGACGCCCCGGTGGTGTCGCCCCCCCGTCCGGGCGCGGACCGGCCGGCAGGCTCATCGCTTCTCCTGCAGCAGGGTCTTGAGGACCTGCTGGGCGATCGGAGCGGCGACGGAGCCGCCGGTGGCCTTGGTCTCCCCGCCGCCGTGTTCCACCAGCACCGCGAGCGCCACGGTGGGCGCCTGCGCCGGGGCGAACGCCGCGAACCAGGCGTCCGGCGGCCCGGCGCCGTCCTCTGCGGTTCCGGTCTTGCCGGCCACGGTGAAGCCGGGGACCTGCGCAGCCGTACCGGTTCCGTTCTGGACGACGTCGATCATCATCGTGGTCATTTCCGCGGCGACCGTGGGGTTGACCGGGGTGCCCAATTGCTGCGGCGTCGTGGTCGACAACACCTTCAGGTCCGGGCCTTGCTCTTCGGCGACCACGTACGGCGCCATCAGCACCCCGTGGTTGGCGACGGCGGAGGCGACCATGGCCATCTGCAGCGGAGTGGCCCGCACATCGAACTGGCCGATCGCGGACTGGGCGGTCTGCGGCCGATTGAGGGAGTCGGGAAACTGGCTGGGGGCGTACGGCAAGGGGAACCCGTCCAGCTTCTGCCCGAAACCGAAGGCCTGCGCCTGCGCGCGCAGGGCATTCCCGCCCAGATCGAGGCCCAGCTGGGCGTAGGCGGTGTTGCAGGAAATCTCCAGCGCCTTCGTCAACGTGATCTTCGGGCCCTGGCAGGATTCGTTGTTGAAGTTGTGCAGCTTGACCCCGGCCGTGTCGGGGAGGGTCAGCACATCGGGCGCCGCGACCTGGCTGCTGGGGGTATACCGGCCCGACGCGAGCGCCGCGGCCGTGGTGATCAGCTTGAAGGTGGACCCCGGCGGATACAGCTGTTGGGTGGCGCGGTCCAAGAGCGGCTGGGCCGGATCGGCCACGAGCTTGGCGTAGGCCCGCTGGTTCGCGACCACGTCGTGGGTGGTCAGTTGCGCCGGGTCGTAGGACGGGCTGGTGACCAGGGCCAGGACCGCCCCGGTCCGCGGGTCGAGCGCCACCACCGCTCCGCGCCTGTTGCCCAATGCCTTCGCGGCGACCTGCTGCGCGGCCCGGTCGACCGTCAGCGTGACGTTCCCACCTTGCGGGGTGCGCCCCGACAGCAGTTGCGACAGGCGGTCGAAGGAAATGGCCAGCCGGCTGTCACTACCGGAAAGCACCGGATTTTCCGCCCGCTCCACCGCGGTTTCCGACAGGTTGATCGAGTAGTAGCCAGTCAGCGGCGCGAACAGCTGGCCGCCCGGGTACTGACGCAGATATTTCAGCTTGTCGCTCGTCGCGGTGGACAGGGCCACCGCCTGGCCTCCGGCGATGATGTCGCCTCGCTGGCGCCGGTAGTCATCGACCAGCACCCGGCTGTTGCCCGGCTTGGCGGTCAGTGAGGAAGCTTGTACGACCTGGACGAGGTTGGCGTTGAGCAGCAAGATCGCGAACAGGGCCGCGAGTGCGATGGCGACCTTGCGCAGCGGGGCGTTCATCGCCGTGCCCCGGTGGGCTGCTCAGTGCGTCGCTTGTCGGCTGCCTGGCCCGGCTGCTCGGTGGGCGCGACCGGCCACACCGCCGGCCGGCGGCCGGCGTCGGAAATCCGGATGAGCAGCGCCACCAGCACGAAGTTGGCGACCACGCTGGAGCCGCCGTAGGACAGGAACGGCAGGGTGACTCCGGTCAGCGGGATGACGCGCATCACGCCCCCGACGATGACGAACACCTGCAGCGCAACGCTTGCTGCGAGGCCGCCGGCGAGCAGCTTGCCGAAACTGTCCCGCACGCCGACCGCTGCGCGCAGCCCACGACCCACCAGCAGCAGGTAGATCACCAGCACCGCCATCACACCGACCAAACCGAGCTCCTCGCCGATCGAGGAGAAGATGAAGTCGGTGCGGGCGAACGGCACGGTCTGCGGCTGGCCGCGCCCGAGCCCGGTCCCCAAAATCCCGCCGGTGGCGAAGCCGTAAAGGCCCTGCACCAGCTGGTAGCTGCTGTTCTGCGGGTTGGTGCCCGCGAACGGGTGCAGCCAGATGTCGACGCGCTCTCGGACATGGCCGAACGCGTAGTAGGAGGCAACCGCGCCCGGCACGAACAGCGTGATCCCGATCAGCACCCAGGACAGGCGCTCGGTAGCGATGTAGAGGACCACGAGAAAGATGCCGAAGAACAAGATGGCCTGGCCGAGGTCCTTTTCCTGCACCAGCACCAGCATGCTGGCCAGCCACGCCAGCAGCACCGGCCCGAGGTCCCGCCCGCGGGGCAGCTGCAGCGGGCCAAGACGGCGCGTCACGAGCGAGAGCACCGAGCGTTTGGCAACCAGGTAGCTGGCGAAAAACACCATCAGCAGCAGCTTGGCCACCTCCCCGGGCTGGATCGAGAAACCGGCGAACCGGATCCAGTTCTTGGCCCCGTTGACCTGGCTGATCGAGGCGGGCAGCAGCGCCGGAAGCAGCAGCAGCGCGATCCCCAGCAGGCCCGCGGTGTAGCTGTAACGGGCGAGGACGCGGTGGTCCGGCAGGAGCACCAGGACGGCGACGAACAGCGCAACCCCGACGGCGACCCACACCAGTTGCAGGGGGGCGTCGGCGGCGCCATGCGGGAAGGCCAGATCGATCCGGTGAATCTCCGCGGTCCCGACGGCCAGCAGGACGGCAACCAGCGGCAGCAGCAGCGGGTCGGCGTAGCCCGCCCAGCGCCGGATCGCCAGGTGGCAGATCGCGAAGAGCGCGGCGAGGCCGCCGACGTAGGGAACCGTGGCGAAGCCGACCCGCTCGGTGACGCCCAGGTCCACCGCGGCCCGCGCCCCCAACGCCACCAGCAACGCGACCAGCAGCAGGCGCAGCTCGGTCCCCCGACGCCGCGGGCGGGCGACCGGGATCCCGATGGTGGCCGGGGCGGTCACCGGGAGTTCGCGATCATGGGCTGGGCGTCGCCACCGGTCGAGCCGACCCGGTGACCTGTGGCGGAAGGCTGGTCGGGTTGCGCACCGTGGAGGCCCCGCTCGACGGGCTGGGAGCAGGCAACGTCGACGATCCGGGGCTGGAGCCCGGGCTGGCCTGCAGGGCGAGCCGTTGGAGGATCTGATGCGCGTCCTGCTTGCTGTCGGCGCTGATGTGTTGCCGGACCTGGCGCTGCGCTTCGGGGGGCAGCGCCGAGACGGCGACCCCACGTTCCTGCACCGAGTTCAGGTGCAGCGGTCCGACCGACCCGTTCACTCCGCGGTAGACCGCCACCCGTTCGTTGGTGCCCCGCCCCGCAACGCCGACGTACCACTGGTCGTGCACGTAGGTGACGGCGCCGACGACACCCGCCGCCAGCCCGGCCAGCAGCAGAATGGCGAATCCGGCCAGCAGCAACCGGCCGCCC
Organism: Mycobacteriales bacterium; assembly: GCA_035999615.1. Classification (GTDB taxonomy): domain Bacteria; phylum Actinomycetota; class Actinomycetes; order Mycobacteriales; family CAJCIY01; genus DASYGP01. The sequence continues at coordinate 2,566 of DASYGP010000080.1, read as the reverse complement.
CGGCTGCGGCGCCCGGACGGTCCTGGCGCGCGCTCCGGTTCGGCTCGGCGCAGGCCGAGGCCGGCGGCCAGCCGTGAACCGCGCGTCAGCGCCGCGGCGCGGCCCGCGGCGCCGGCGGTGCGACCGCTCCGCCCGGCCTGCTCATCTGCCTCGGCGGCCTCGGCCGCCGCGCCGGCCAAGGTGGGCGCGGTCCCCTCCTCCCGTGCGTCGACGACGTCGGCGACGAGGGCCGTGATGTTGTCGGGGCCGCCGGCGCGCAGCGCCAGGTCCACCAATCGCTCGGCGGCTGCTTGCGGTTCAGGCGCCGAGAGCGCCTCGGTGATCGTGTTGCGGCTGACGACCCCCGACAAGCCGTCGCTGCACAGCAGGTAGCGGTCACCGACCTTCGCCTCCCGGACCGACAGGTCCAGCTCCAGGCCGGCGCGTCCATCCAGCGCGCGGGTGATCAGCGACCGCTTGGGGTGTACGGCCGCCTCTTCTTCGGTGATCTCGCCGCCTTCGACCAGCTCCTGCACGAGGGTGTGGTCGCGGGTGACCAGCGTGAGTTCGCCGTCCCGGTACAAGTAGCAGCGCGAGTCGCCGACATGGACCAACCCGAGCCGTTGGCCGGCCGCGTACAGGGCAGTGAGGGTCGTGCCCATGCCGGTCAGCGCCGTGTCCCGCGCGACCATGGCGCGCAGGTCGTCGTTGGCAGCGTGCACGGCGCTTTCCAGCGCGCCGAGCAGGTCCGGGCCGGCGGCGTCCTCATCAAGCGCGGCCAGCCGGCCAATCACCACGCGGCTGGCGACCTCGCCCGCGGCGGGGCCGCCCATGCCGTCCGCCACCGCGACCAGCCGGCTCCCGGCGTAGCCGGAGTCCTCGTTGCCCTCCCGGACGTGTCCTACATCCGAGCGCAGCCCGTAGCGCAGGGAGACGGTCATCTGCGCAACTCCACGGTGGTCTTGCCGATACGCACCGGCGTGCCCAGGGGCACCAGCGTCGGCCCGGTGACCTTCGTGCGGTCCAGGTAGGTGCCATTGGTGGAGCCGAGGTCTTCGACCAGCCACTGGTCCCCGCGCGGGGTGAAGCGCGCATGCCGGGTGGAGACGTAGTCATCGCCCAGCACCAAGGTCGAGTCCTCAGCGCGTCCGATGGAGATTGGGCCGGCGCCCAAGCTGATCCGGGTGCCGGTGAGCGCCCCTTCGGTGACCACCAGTACGGCGGGGCGGCGGCTGCCTCGCTCCCTGCGTGGGCGCGGCGTCTTGGTGGGCTTCGGCATCGCCGCCTTGCCTGGGCGGGCACCGAAGATGTCGGCCCGGACCGCAAACACGGCGAAGATCACCAACAACCACAGCAACGCCAAGAACCCCACCTTGACGGCGAAGAAGACGATCTCGGGCACCGGCAGTCAGCCCCGATAGGTGACAACGGCGCTACCGAGCGCAACGCGGTCCCCGTCACTGAGGTTGACCCGATCCACTTTCCGGCCGTTCACCGTCGTGCCGTTCGTCGAGCCGAGGTCCGTGAGGTGCACCCGACCACCCTCTACCCGGACCTCGGCATGGCGGCGGCTGACGCTCGGATCGGCGAGCCGTATCTCCGCTTCCGCCCCTCGGCCGAGCACCATCGTCCCCTCTCGAACGGGCACGGTCTCCCCATCGGGCAGCACCAGGGTGCCGTACGTCCGTGGCGCGGGGGGTGCCACGCGCGGGATGGCCATGGTTTCTTGAGGCACCGCGGTCTGCTGAGGCACGGCGGTCTGCTGAGGCACGGCCGGCCTGCTCGGGGTCGGAGCTGGCGGCGGCTCCTCGTCCCCCGCCTCGACGCGGCTGATGATGCGAAAGGCGCCCGTACCCAGCTCCTCTGATCGCAGCAACGTCACCATCACCGGTCCGACGAAGCTGTAACCCTGCTGCGAGGCATGCTCGAGCAGCATCGTCGCGAGCTCATCGCCGAGGGTGAGCGCGTACGGGGCAAGCCGGTCGTGATCACCGCGACCGAGGTGCACCTCGTAGACGTTCGGCACCAGCACCCGGTGCGGCCCGACGGCCTTATTGACGTCGGCCTCGCGGGCCAACGCGCCGGCCAGCTCCACCGGCTCCACGCGGCCCCGGAACACCTTGGCAAAGCTGCCCTCGACCAGTCCACCGAGACGCTTTTCGAAGCGCTGCAGCACGCCCATCACGCCTCCTCGGTCATCGGGCTGGGACGACTGCCCGCCGGTTGGTGCCCTGCACCAGCCCGGTCTTGGCGAGGGCCGGCGCACACCTGTCTCAGCGAGATCGTAAGGGCAGGGGAGGGATTTACCCCGGCCGCTACGCTGGCGAACCCCCACACGTCGGCCTGCTAATCTTCGTTTGCTGACTCGGGCGAGTGGCGGAATGGCAGACGCGCACGGTTCAGGTCCGTGTGTCCGTAAGGACGTGGGGGTTCAACTCCCCCCTCGCCCACCGAAAAGCTGCAGTTCAGATGCACGCAACCGCGGCCGTTCGATGGGGACCTCAGGTTTGCCGGCCATCTGTCGATGGTGCTGATGTGACTCTCACCGGGGCCCGTGGTCAGGCCCGTCTCGGCTGCGCCTTTTTGC
>DASYGP010000056.1:0-2335 GCA_035999615.1 Mycobacteriales bacterium | reverse complement strand
GATCACGCTGCAGAACTACTTCCGTCTCTACGACAAGATCGCCGGCATGACCGGTACGGCCATGACCGAGGCGAACGAGTTCCACCAGACCTACAAGCTCGGCGTCATCCCGATCCCGACCAACCAGCCGATGATCAGGCTCGATCAGGCCGATGTCGTCTACCAGACGGAGCAGGCCAAGTTCGACGCCCTGGTCGAGGACATCTCGGAGCGGCATGACGTCGGCCAGCCTGTCCTGGTCGGCACCGTGAGCGTCGAGAAATCCGAGGTGCTGTCGCGGATGCTGAAGCGCGCCGGCGTCCCGCATGAGGTGCTGAACGCTAAGCATCACGAGCGTGAGGCCACGATCGTGGCCCAGGCCGGGCGCAAGGGCGGCGTGACCGTCGCGACCAACATGGCCGGCCGCGGTACCGACATCATGCTCGGCGGCAACCCCGAATTCCTCGCTGACCTCGAGTTGCACCAGCGCGGGCTGTCACCGACCGAGACGCCGGAAGACTTCGAGGCGGCCTGGCCCGAGGCGGTCGAGAAGGCCAGGCGGGCCGTCGCCGAGGAGCACGAGGAGGTCGTCGCGCTCGGCGGGCTCTACGTGCTCGGTACCGAGCGGCACGAGTCCCGCCGGATCGACAACCAGCTGCGCGGCCGGTCCGGCCGGCAGGGAGACCCAGGCGCCTCCCGGTTCTACCTGTCGCTCGGCGATGACCTGATGCGCTTGTTCAACGCAAACGCCGTTGAGGCGATCATGAACAGGTTGAACATCCCGGACGACACGCCGATCGAGGCGAAGATGGTCACCCGGGCGATCCGATCAGCGCAGACCCAAGTTGAGGCGCAGCACTTCGAGGCCCGCAAGAACGTGTTGAAGTACGACGAGGTGATGAACCAGCAGCGCAAGGTCATCTACGCCGAACGCCGCAAGGTGCTGGAGGGTGCCGACCTCGGCGAGCAGGTCCGCCACATGATCAACGATGTGGTCGGCGCCTACGTGGATGCCGCGACCGCGGAGGGCTTCCCGGAGGACTGGGACCTGGCGGCGCTGTGGAAGCAGCTCTCGGCGATCTGGCCGATCTCCCTCGATGTCGGCGGCTACGACGAGGAACGCCATTCCGTGACCGCCGATCAACTGAACGACGAGCTGATCGAGGATGCGCAGGCCGCTTACAACCGGCGTGAGGAGCAACTCGGCGAGGAAGGGATGCGCGAGCTGGAACGCCGGGTGCTGCTCAGCGTCTTGGACCGCAAGTGGCGCGAGCACCTGTATGAGATGGACTACCTGCAAGAGGGGATCCATCTGCGCGCCTATGGCCAGAAGGACCCGGTGGTCGAGTACCAGCGGGAGGGCTTCGACATGTTCGGCGGCCTGCTGGAGGCGATCAAGGAGGAGGCGGTCGCGTACCTGTTCAACCTCGAGGTCCAGATCCAGACCGAGCCGGAACCGGCGCTCGAACTCGACGCACAGGCGGCGGCTGCTGAAGCGCTGGATCCTGGTCCGGCGAGCCAGGTGGACACCGAGGCCGGGCACGCGGCCGGCATGGCGCCCGCCATCGCGCCTGCCGGTGCGGGTGAGGCACAGCAGCTGCCGGCGGCCACCGAGGCTGGCCCCGCCCAGGAGGCCGCTGAGGCGACCGAGCCGGCAGCCGGCGGCAATGGTGTGCGCTCATCGCAGGGTCGTCCGGCGGGCACCCCGGTCCTGCCCTCCGGGTTCGGCGCGCCGCAGCGCCCCGCTCGGCTCGAATACACCGCACCCGATGAGGACGGCGAGGCCACCCGCACTCGCGGTGACGCTGGCGGGGGCACTTCGGCGCCAACGGTGCGCCAGCAAGTCGGCAACGACGGGCAGGCCCTGGGCCGGGGCGTGCCCCGAAATGGACCTTGCCCCTGCGGTTCGGGCCGTAAGTTCAAAAAGTGCCACGGCGCACCGGGCGTCGGCTGAGTTCGGAGGACCCGGCCGATCAGCCGACCCGCAGCGCGGTAACGGTCCAGCGCCCATCCATCCCCTCCAGCCGCAGGGCCACGGCGCGACACCGCGGACCATTGCTGATCACGGCTGCTACCTCAGCGACAGACTCGGCTGGTTCGCTCACGTGCAGGCTGCGCAGCAGTGGGCGCCGCGCCTGCCGCGGTGCGCCGGCCGGGCAACGGCGTTCGAGGCTGGTCAGGAGCGCGGGGCTCACCCACTCGGCCACCTGATAGGCGGGTCGATCGCCGACCATGACCTCCAGCAGCACCCGGACCGCAGCCGCGGCGCGTGGACCGGGGTCGGGCAGCGCACTGCGTGGGGTGGGTTGCGGACCGAATATCTCGTCGAGTTCATCGTCGATGCAGGTACGCCGCG
>DASYGP010000055.1:0-1734 GCA_035999615.1 Mycobacteriales bacterium | reverse complement strand
ACTACACCGCCGGGATCATGATCACGGCCAGTCACAATCCGGCCGCTGACAACGGCATCAAGGTCTATGACGGGACCGGCGCCCAGCTCGACCTCGAGCAGGCCGCGGAGGTGGAGGCCGCCATCGCCGGCCCGCGGGCGCTGTTCCCGGCGGTCACCCTGCCGCGGCGGACCCTGGACACCGTGCCGGCCTATCTCGAAGCGCTGCCGCAGGTGCAGGGGGGTCCGCTGGTGATGGCGTACACGCCATTGCACGGGGTCGGCGGGGAAGTGTTCGCGCAAGCGCTGCGGCGCAGCGGCTTTCCCGCCGCCGCGGTGGTCACCAACCAGGCCGCCCCGGACCCGGACTTCCCGACCGCCCCGTTCCCGAACCCCGAGGAGCCCGGCGTCCTGGACGGCCTGCGGGCGCTGGCCCGCGAAGCCGACCTGGGCCTGGCCCACGACCCGGACGCCGACCGGCTCGCCGTCGTGGTCGGGTCCCGCACCTTGACCGGCGACGAGGTCGGGCTACTGCTCGCCGACGACGTGCTCAGCCGGACACCCGGGCCGGTCGCCACCACCGTGGTGTCCAGCTCGGCGCTTGCCGTGCTCGCTCGGCGCCGGGGCGTCCCGTATACCGAAACACTCACCGGATTCCGGCACCTGGTCCGGGCCCACGGCGGGCAGTTGGTCTTCGGCTATGAGGAGGCGTTGGGCTACTGCGTGGCCCCAGGCACGGTCCGGGACAAGGACGGGATCAGCGCCGGCCTGCTGATCTGCGCGATGGCGGCCCAGGACAAGGCCCGGGGCCGGACCCTGCTGGACCGCCTCGCCCGCCTCGAGGCCGAGCTCGGCATCGAGGTCGCCACCGGGCAGGTCAACATCCGCTGCCCGGAGCCCGAGACCCTGCTGGCGAAGGCGCAAGCTGCTGTGCCGCAGGGATTCACCGAGTCCCGCACGGACCCCTACACCGTCAGCAGCGGCGACCGCCGGATCATTCTGCGGGCGAGTGGCACCGAGCCGAAGCTCAAGGCGTACCTGCAAACCGGGCGCCGGCGCGACCTGCCGGTGCTGCGCGCGCTGGTCGAGGGCTGGCTGGGGCTCGCCGGCTGAGCGCGTGCCGGCCGGCTACACCGAACCGAACTGGCGGTCCCCCGCATCCCCCAGGCCGGGCACGATGAACGCCCGCTCGTTGAGTTCGCGGTCCACCGCGGCGGTGACAACGTCCACCCCGAGCGCCTCGATCCGGGCCAGCCCCTCCGGCGCGGCCAGCACGCACACGACGGTGATCGGCCCGGCACCGCGAGAGGTCAACAGCCGCAGGCAATGTTCCAGCGAACCACCGGTCGCCAGCATCGGGTCCAGCACGAGGACCCGCCTGCCGGCCAGCCGGGCGGGGAGCGATTCCAGGTAGGCCCGGGGCTGGTGCGTCGTCTCGTCGCGGGCCAGCCCGACGAAGCCGACCTGCGCCTCGGGCAGCAGCCCGAGCGCGGCGTCCACCATGCCCAGCGCGGCGCGCAGCACCGGCACCAGCAGCGGCGTCTCGGCCAGCTGCCGGCCCGGCGCGTCGGCGACCGGGGTCCGCACCGTCACTTCGACCGTGGGCAGGTCACGGGTCGCCTCGTACACCAGCATGGCCGCGAGTTCGGCCAGCGCGGCCCGAAAGCCCTGCGAGCCGGTGGTCGCGTCGCGCAGCACCCCGAGCCGGGCCGCGGCGAGCGGATGGTCAACGACGCGGGTGCTCACGGCGCACACC
>DASYGP010000028.1:0-4400 GCA_035999615.1 Mycobacteriales bacterium | reverse complement strand
CCGGTTTACGGGTACCTCCAAGCTGGCCGGTCCTCCTCACTCACCCCGTCCCGTGGTGACCAGCAGCCACGTGTCGGGCGGAATCTCCGGCTTCCCTGGGACCGGGCGGCGCTCCTCGGTCCAGGCCGTCCCGACCGCGTCGGTGGCGACCCGCCGCCAAAACCGGGCGGCCGCCGGGTTTTCCTCCTGGAAGGCGATCTCCCACTGTCCGGGGTGCATCCGCAGCAGCTGCTGGGCGGCGTCGTGGCCGACGTGCTCCCGGCGCACTCCGCGGACGACGAAGAACTCGCCGATGACCCGCGGCTCGTGGAGCACCCCGCGGATCACGGCGAAACCGGCGACGGTCAGCCCCCGGAAAATCAGGTAGGCGCGGCGGTCCGGGTCATCGAGGTATGCCGGCAGCCGGCCTGGCCCGTAAAGGCCTGCGGCGTCGGGCATAGTTCCGCGGAACTCCGACAGGTCATGACGGTAAAGCTGCCACAACGTTTCGATCACTGGGCGCTGAAGGCCGCCGACGGGGGAAAGGCGGGTGTCGCCGCTCATTGCGTGGCCAACACGAGGCGTTCCCGTAGCCGCGGGACCCCCGCGCGCGCTCCGCTGACCCGCACCGAGGTGTCCTGCGCGCGCCCCCACAACCAGAGCAAAACCTCCGACGCCCCCCCGCTGACCCGCCCGTGGGCCTCGTCCTCGCCGCCGCCCGGTACGACGTCGATCCTGTCGGGAGCCATCACGACCCGCCACGCCCGTTCGCCGGCGGCAACCACGACGGTCCCGGTCGAGCCTGGCTGCACATCCTCGGTCCAGTCGCCGGCCAACATCATCAGCAGCACCTCATCGATCCCGTCGACGGCCAGCTCCGGGTCGATGGGAGTGATCCCGAAACCCGCGCTCTGCACGTCAGCCCGGTGTACGGCTGTCTCCTGCGCCATCCGTCGCACCCAGAAGCCCGCCGACTGATCCGGCGCCCACCACGTCCACGACGGTGCGGCCGGATCGGTGCTCCGCAGGACATCGCGCAGCCGGGAGTGCGCATCGGCGAACCACGCCAGCGGATCCCGGTCGGTCGGCCACAGCGGCGGCCACGGATCGGGCGCGGGTCCGCCCAGCCGGATGCACGCAATCTTGTGCTCGTAGACCTCGGCGGTGTGTTCCACGGCGTCGCGCACTGTCCAGCCCGGGCAGGCCGGGATGGCGGCCGTCAGCCCGGCGGCGGCCGCGCCGGCCAGCAGCAACCGTCCGTCGCCGTCGAGCAGGTCCAAATACCGTTCGCGTCGCATGCCCACAGCCTCGTATCTCCGTACGCCGCTCGGCCAGCCGGGTAGCCAGCCGGGTAGCCCGCCGGGGCAGGCCTGGCCCCGCGCCCAGCGCCCACCCCGCCCAACCCGTCAGCACATGTTGACAAGGCCTCATCGTCAGCGCATGCTGACGGACATGAAGGTAACCGCTGAACTTGCCGAGGGCGTCGCGAGCAACGATCCGGATATCGGGCTGCGCGCGGTGGCCTCACTTCGGACCCTGGCCGAACAGGTCGAGGTCCTGCAGGTGGACAACGCCCGCGCGTTGGGCTGGTCCTGGCAGGACATCGCCGTGCGGCTAGGCGTCACCAAGCAAACCGTGCATCGCAAGCATGGCCGACGGATCGGGAGACGATGATGTTCGAACGGTTCACCGACGAGGCGCGGGCGGCGATCGTGGCTGCCCAGATACATGCGCGACGCCTGGGCCACCACTACATCGGCTGCGAGCACCTGCTGCTGGCGGTGGCCGCCAGCGAGGGGGAGACCGGCCGGATCCTGCGCGCGGCGGGGCTGGCCCCGACGGCGGTGGAGGCGGAAACGCTGCGCCTGTTGGGGACGCCCGGGGGCACCCTGGACCGGGCGGCGCTGGCAGCCATCGGGATCGACCTGGATGTGGTCCGGGAGAAGATCGAGGCGAGCTTCGGGCCGCAGGCGTTAGCGCCCCGAGCGCGCCATACGCGTCGCCACCGCTGGAGCCGCCGCCGCGAGTGCGGGCCGGTCACGGGGCACATCCCGTTCACCGCACGGGCCAAGAAGTGCCTGGAACTGGCGGTGGGCGAGGCGACGGCGCTGCATCAGCAGCACATCGGCGCCGAGCATCTCGCGCTGGCGTTCACCGCGATGACCAGCGGCCTGGCCCCCGAGATTCTGTCGTCGCTCGGGGTGGCGCCGGCGCGCTTGCGGGCGGAGATCCTGGACCGCTACCGGCAGGCGGGTTGAATCTCACATGGTGGAAAGGCTGGCCCGGTGCCGGCTCTCTGTCTCCAGCAGCCTTAACGCGATTGACCCCATAACCAGGTACGCGCTTCCCACCCCTAGCTCCACCGCCAAGTCCCAGCTCACCCTGGGGGCCCCTGCGGCCCCGGTACGGGTCAGCAGATGTTGCGCCGCGCGAATGCCGTGGGTCAGCGGCAGCCACGGAGCGATGTTCGCCATCCAGTGCGGAAGGTCGCGGAGCGGCACGTTGACGCCGCAGAACACCAAGAGCACGCCGTACACCACGTTGGCCAAAACGGCCGTCTCCCGGACCCGCAGCGCCAACGCGGCGGTGACCAGTCCGATGCCGGTGCAGGAGTACGCGCTGACTGCCAGCGCCAGCACCAGCCCGCCGGCGGCGTGCAGCGGGAGCCGGACGTGCAGGATTGCCGCGCCAGCCACCAAAGCAAACCCAGACACCAGGAAACCGTTGACGATCACGGGAAGCGCCCGGCCCAGGAACAGCGGCGTCCGCCGGGCCGGGGTGGCCAGGAGCAGTTCGAGGGTCTGCTGTTGGCGTTCCCCGCCGATGGTGTTGCCCATCGCGAACACGCAGGGGATGGCGGAGTAGAGCAGCGCGTTGCCGACCACGTAGAAGCCGTCGTCGGCGAGGCCGGCGCTGCGGCCGAGGTAGGCGAACAGCAGGATCTGCGCGATCGGCGCGACGAGGAAGGTCGGCACCGCGACCCACGGGGACAGCCAGCCGAACAGCGCGCGGTAGCTGAACAGGCCGCCCAGGATCAGGATCCGCAGGCCGCTCACGGTTGGCCGGTCACGACAGGGCCAGGGTGGCGTTCCGCCGGGCGGAGTCCAGCAGGGTGCGGGACAGCAGCGCCCCGAGCACGGCGTAAAACAGTCCGAGCAGCAGGCAGACGGCGACGTCGATCGCGACCGGCCCGCCCAGGGCGGCGCCGCGCAGCGCCTCGACGCCCCAGGTGGGGGCGAGCAGCCAGGCCAGCGGATGCACCCAGCCGGGGAGGACCGACAGCGGGACCAGGAATCCGCAGATCAGCCAGACCGGGTATTCGGTGGCGTTGCCCAGCGCCCACGCGGTGCGGTAGCGCACCGCGGTGACCGACAGCAGGAAGCCGAGCATGCCCACGGACAGGACGGTGACCGGGGCGGCGATGAGCAGCAGCACGGGGGATCCGACGTGCACGTGGATCCCGAACAGCACCCGCGCCCAGACCAGCGTGGAGATCATGCTGTACGCGCCGATCGTGGCCATCGCCAGCGTCGTCGGGGCCATCACCACGGCGAAGGGCATGGGCGAGGCGACGAGTAGCTCCAAGGTGCCCTGCCGGCGTTCGGATTGCAGCAGTCCGGCGGCGGTGGTGCTCATCGCCGACCAGACCCCCATCACGCTGGCGCCGACGGCGGTGGCCGCGAGGATGTCGGCCTGATTGCGGCCGGCCCGCTGCATCAAGAACGCGGTGCTGGCGAAGAACAGCGGCCAGATGATCGTCAGCGCGCCGTCGAAGGCGGACCGGCTGCGCATCTTCAGCTGCAGCCACCAGGCCACCCGGATCATCCGCAGGGTCTTCACGGGGTGCGCACCAGCTCGATGTAGGCGTCCTCCAGGGTGGGCTCCCGGGTGGCGACCCGGCCGAGCGGCAGCCCGTCGAGCAGGGCCAGCACCGGGGAAGCCACCTCGCAGCCTTCGATAGCGCGGACCTGGAGCAGCTGAGCCTGCCCTTGGTTCGCCACGGTGACCGAGCGGACCCCGGTCAGCGCGCGGACCCGGTCCAGGTACGGCTCGGCGCCGCCGTACACCTCGATCTCCAGCACCCGACCGTCGGTGACCCGTTCCTTGAGTTGCGCGGGGGTGCCGGTGGCGACGATCTCGCCGCCGGTGATGACCGCGATCCGGTCGCAGAGCGCGTCTGCCTCGAACATGTAGTGGGTGGTGAGCAGCACGGTGGTGCCGCGCCGGACCAGCTCGCCGACGGTGCCGCGTAGCTCCCGGGCGCCGACCGGGTCGATGCCGATGGTGGGTTCGTCGAGGAACAGCACCTGCGGGTCGTGCAGCAGCCCGCGGGCGATGTGCAGCCGCTGCCGCATGCCGCGGGAGAAGCCCTCGACCCGTTCGCGTTCCCGGCCGGTCAGCCCGACCAGCTCGAGCAGCTC
>DASYGP010000191.1:0-15067 GCA_035999615.1 Mycobacteriales bacterium | reverse complement strand
AGGCGAGGTAGCTGCGGGCCGCCTCGGTCAGCAGGCCCACGCCGACCGCAAGGCATTTCTCGTCCACGTCAAAGGCAGCCTGGTGCAAGTCGTGCGTACGGCCGCCCGGGGTGCGGGTGCCGAGCCGGGCCATCGCGGCGGGCACCTTCTCCCCCACCCAACCGAAGTCCTCGCCGCCGAGGGATTGCGGGGTGTCGACGACGCCTTCGGGACCCAACACGAGGCTGGCGGCCGCCTCGAGCAGCGCGACGGCCACCTGGTCGTTGACCACCGGCGGGACCCCGCGCAGGTAGCGGACATCCACGGTTGCTCCGTAGGCGGCGCCGATACCTTGGGCCAGTTCAGTGATCAGCGCTGGGGCCTGCTCCCACGCGCGCCGGTCCAAGGTGCGGACGGTGCCTCGGGCCACACCCCGTCTCGGCACGGCGTTGGCGGCTGTTCCGGCGGACACCGCACCCCACACCAACGAGAGCGCCGCGCGGGGGTCCACCCGACGAGACAGCGCCGCCGGGACGCCGGTGATCACCGCGGCCAACGCGAACACCAGGTCGACGGTGTTTTGCGGTCTCGAGGTGTGCCCGCCGGGACCGGTCAGCTCGATTTCCACGTGATCGGCAGCGGCGGTGATCGGCCCGACCCGCAGCCCGACGTGGCCCACGTCCAGCGCCGGGTCGCAATGCAAGGCAAGAGCGAGATCGACCCCATCCAACGCCCCCGCGCCGATCGCGCTGAGCGCTCCTCCCGGGGTCAGCTCCTCGGCGGCCTGGAACAGCAACCGCACCCGCCCGCCGGCGGGGGGATGCTGGGCCAAAGCGGTAGCCACGCCGACGAGCACGGCCGTGTGCACGTCGTGCCCGCAGGCATGGCAGACCCCGGGCACGGTGGAGGCGTACGGCAAGCCGGTGGCCTCATCCAGCGGCAACGCGTCCAGGTCCGCCCGGAGCAGCAAGGTGCGATGCGGAAGCTCCGGCCGACCTGCCGGGGCGGGCTGAATGTCGCCGCCCGCGGGGGCGGGCTGAATGTCACAGATCAGGCCGACCCCGCCCGGCAGGCGGGTCGAGGCCAGTCCCAGCTCACGCAGCAGCCCCTCGACGTAGGCGGTGGTCGCGTGCTCAGCCCAGCCGAGTTCCGGATGCGCGTGCAGGTGCCGCCGGATCGCGACGAGGTTCACGACGGCGCCCCGGGCACACCCGCGGCGAATTCGGCCACGAGGGAGGCGACGACGGCCCGGAGGTCACCCCCGTGGGCAGCCGCTACCTGCCGCTGGCGCTGGTACGACCCGCCCTGCTCGAGCACCGTTCGTACCGTGCCGAGCTGCTCGGTGCAGCCAAGCCGCTGGGCCGTCGGCATCAGGTCGGCGACGAGTTCTTCCAACAGCGCGCGCACCGGCGCCGTCTTCCCGGCGTCGTCGGTGATCACCCGGGCGTCCAGGCCGTAGCGTGCGGCACGCCACTTGTTCTCCCGAACCACCCACCCCTTGGGGATCGGCAGCGTGTATCCCTTGTCCAGCTGGGAGTCGAGCTGCTCGACCAGGCACTGGGCCAACGCGGCCACCATGCCCACTTCGGCGATGGTCGGCAGCCCGTCGCAGATGCGCAGCTCCACGGTGCCGAAGGTGGGATGCGGGCGGATGTCCCACCACACCTCCTTGATGGAGGAGATGGTTCCGCTCTCGATGAGGGTGCCCATGAACGACTCGAACTGCTCCCAGCCGGATAGCTGGTAGGGCAGGCCGGCGGTTGGGAGGCCCTCGAACACCTTCGACCGGGCGCTGGCCAGGCCGGTATCCGTCCCGATCCAGAACGGGCTGGACGCGGACAGGGCCAGGAAGTGCGGCACGTACGCCGTCAAAGCGTTGACGATCGGAATCGCCTTGTCGGGCGAGCGGACCCCGACGTGCACGTGCACACCGAAGATCTGCAACCGGCGCGCCAGCCACTGCATGTTCTCAATGAGCTCGGCGTAACGCGGATTCGGGCTGACCTGCTGGGTGGCCCAATCCGTCGTGGGATGAGTTCCCGAACACATCAGGTCCAGGCCGCGCGAGCCGGCCGCCGCGGCCAGCTCGCCGACGGTGCCCAGCAGATCCGCCTGCGCCTCGGCGACCGTGCCGCAGATCCCGGTGACCACCTCGATACACGATTCGAGCAGCTCAAATTTTGCGGTCGGGTGCTCGCCGCCGTGCGGGGCACCCAGCTCGGCCAGAATTTCACTGGCCGCGCTGGTCAGCTCACCGGTGGTCTTATCGACCAGCTCCAACTCCCACTCGACCCCTAAGCTGGCGCGCTCGCTGGAGGAGAAGTCGATCTGCACCGGGCACAGCGTACGGAGCTCAGCTTTGCTGCTTGGGCTCACCCTGGTGGGCCTGGAGCTGACCGGGGACCTCATGGGCCGCCTCGGTCTGCGCGGGGGGAGCAGGCGCGGTCCCACGCACCTGCTCGATCGGGGCAACCATCACGCCGGGCCGCCCCTGGGAATCATGGCTCCAGGCGGTGGTCATTTGCCGGGCACGATGGAAGCGTTCGATGTCGGACAGGACATCGGTGCGACGCCCGAAGGCGAAGGCCAGCAGGGCAAGGGCGACCAGGACGACGACGGCGATGAGAAGGTAGACCACCACGGGACGATTACCGGAATCCGGCGGCGCTAAACCCCGCCAAGGTGAGTCTTCCCGAACCCTGCGGTGCTAGCCGCCGACGGCCTAGAAGCTGTCGTGGGGACGATACGTACCCCAGACCTCGCGCAGCGTGTCGCACACTTCCCCCACGGTAGCGCGCGCCCGGAGCGCTTCCCGCATCGGATACAGGCAGTTGTCCGATCCGGCAGCCGCCTTGGCCAGGTCGGTCAGGTGACGGTCCACCTCGGCCTGGTCGCGCTCGGCGCGCAGCGCAGCTAATTGCGCGCGATGCTCAGCCTCGATGGCGGGGTTGACCCTGAGTGCGTCGTACCGCTCCTCACTATCCGCGACGAATCGGTTCAGACCGACGATCGTGCGGCTGCCGTCCTCGATCGATTGGGCCACTGCGTAGGCGGCCTTTTCGATCTCGCTTTTCTGGAAGCCCAACTCAATGGCCGCGACCGCGCCGCCGCGCTCCTCAACCTGGGCCATCAACTGCCGAGCCGCCGCCTCCACCTCATCGGTCATGGCCTCGACGGCGTACGAGCCGGCGAACGGATCCACGGTCGCGGTGACGTCTGTCTCGTAGGCCAAAACCTGTTGGGTTCGAAGCGCGAGGGTGGCCGCCTTGACGCTGGGCAACGCGATGGCCTCGTCGAAGGAGTTGGTGTGCAGTGACTGGGTTCCCCCGAGCACGGCGGCCAGGCCCTGCACGGCGACCCGCACCAGGTTGACCTCGGGTTGCTGGGCGGTGAGTTGGACCCCGGCGGTCTGGGTGTGGAACCGAAGCATCTGCGACTTGGGGTCCTTCGCGCCGAACTCCCGCACCATGACGTCAGCCCAGATTCGGCGCGCGGCGCGAAATTTCGCGACCTCTTCCAAGATGGTGGTACGACTAACAAAAAAGAACGCCAGCCGGGGAGCGAAATCGTCCACATCCTGGCCGGATGTGACTGCCGCCCGGACATATTCGATGCCGTCAGCGAGCGTGAACGCGATTTCCTGCGCCGGAGTGGCGCCCGCCTCCGCCATGTGATAGCCGGAAATCGAGATGGTGTTCCACTTGGGCATCTCACGCCGGCAATACGAGAAAATATCCGTGATCAGCCGGAGGGAATGCGCCGGCGGGAAGATGTAGGTCCCGCGCGCGATGTACTCCTTGAGGACATCGTTTTGGATGGTGCCGGTCAGCTTCTCGGCGCTGACGCCCTGCTCCTCGGCAACCAGTTGGTAGAGCAGCAGCAGCACGCTGGCCGGCGCGTTGATGGTCATGGACGTGGAGACCTGGTCCAGCGGGATGCCGTCGAACAGAACCCGCATGTCATCGATCGAGTCGATGGCGACGCCCACCTTGCCGACCTCACCGGAGGCCAGCACCGCGTCGGAGTCCATCCCCATCTGCGTGGGCAGGTCGAAGGCCACCGACAGGCCACCGGAACCTTGCGCCACCAGGTGCCGGTAGCGCTCGTTGGACTCCTTGGCGGTGCCGAACCCGGCGTACTGCCGCATCGTCCAGGGCCGGCCGGTGTACATCGTCGGATACACCCCCCGCGTGTAGGGGTATCGGCCCGGCTCGCCCAGCCGGCTGGGCAGGTCGGGCGCGATGGAGTCTGGGCCGTAGACCGGCGCGATGGGCAGGCCCGATTCGGTGAACCGCTCGCTCATGAAGGCAGGGTACGGCGGCTAGCGTGCGCACCTGTGACTGAGCTTTCCGAGGAGGCCTTGACGGCGGCGCGCATCGTCGGTCCGCATGACGTAGCACTGGTCCTCGGCTCCGGGTGGGCCGGGGTGGCCGCCGGGCTCGGGCCGACCATCGCCTCCTGGCCGTTGGAGGGGCTCCCCGGCTTTCGGGCCCCGTCCGTCGCCGGACATGGCGGCCTCGCCTCCTCGCTGCTCGTCGGCGACCGGCTGCGCGTGCTGGTGCTGGCCGGGCGCACCCATCTGTATGAAGGGGCCGGGGTGGCACCGGTGGTGCACGGCGTCCGCGTGGCGGCGGCCGCCGGCTGCGCCACCCTCGTGCTGACCAACGCGGCGGGGGCGATCGACCCTGCCCTACGCGTCGGGGAGCCGGTGTTCATCGCCGACCATCTGAACCTCACCGGCACCTCCCCGCTGCACGGGGCGCGGTTTGTCGACCTCACCGACTGCTGGTCCGCGCGGCTGCGCCGGCTGGCGGGAAGCGTGTATCCGCAGGTTCCCGAGGGCGTGTACGCGGGACTGGCCGGACCGCAGTACGAGACCCCTGCGGAGATCCGGATGCTGGCCACAATGGGGGCCGCCCTGGTGGGCATGTCGACGGTGCTCGAGGCGATCGAAGCGCGTGCGCTCGGCCTGGAACTGCTCGGCATCTCGCTGGTGACCAACATGGCGGCCGGGGTAACCGGTGAGGCGCTCGATCATCAGGAGGTCCTGGCCGCGGGTCAGGCATCCGCGGGTCGCTTGACCACCCTCCTCGCGGGCGTGCTCGCGGCGCTCTAAGGACGTCATCCCGGGCAGGCAGGAAATGCCGCACTTGTGGCGAATTCCCTCGTGGAGGCCGGCGACCTGCCGGATCAGGACGGGAGGCGCCATGCGCGCGATACGGACAGCTGTGGTGGCCAGCACGGTGTGCGGCGTGGCGTTGGCGGCCACTGGTGCCGGAGCCGCCGGAGCGGCCGGATCCGCCGGAAGCCCGAGCGCCCCCCTGCCGACGTACCTGGCGAACGACTACTCCGGCGGTCACGTCTTTTCCATCCTCCCGCCCGGGACCAACGGTCTGGTCAACACCACCGACCTGGCTCAATTCGAGGCGACCGGCACCCGGCCGGCCAACAGCCAGGACCAATACCTCAAGTACGCCGCGCTGCTCTACGGGTCCGCGGGGCTGACGCCCGCGCAGCTTCCCCATTTCTACAAGGAGGAAAGCTTCGGCATCCGCCCCCAGGACGTGGTCCGGACCGAACGGCCCACCGCCTCGGTGCCCGTGGCGATCTACCGGGACAAGTTCGGCGTACCGCACATCTACGGGGCGACGACCAACGCGATGGAGTACGGGGCCGGGTACGCGGGCGCGGAGGATCGACTGTTCTTGATGGACGTTCTCCGGCACTACGGGGAGGGCACCACCGCGCAGTTCCTTGGCCCCTCCTGCGCGGACGAGCAGATGGACCATGATCAGCTTCTGCTCACCGGGTACACACCCCAGGCCCGGCAGGCGCAGGTCGACGCGATCCCCGCCCAGTACGGCGCCCAGGGGGTCCGGTTCAAGCAGGGCCTGGACAACTACGTGGCGGGCGTCAACGCCTACCTGGCTGCGGCGCAGACCGATCCGCGACTACTGCCGGCCGACTACGCCGCCGCCGCCCAACCACCCCAGCCGTGGAACGACGGCGACATCATCGCCATCGCTGGGTTGGTCGGCGGCATCTTCGGCAAGGGCGGTGGCAACGAGCTGGCCAACGCCGGGTTGCTGGCCTACCTGAACAAGCAGCTCGCGTCCGGCCCAGCCGCACAACAGGTTTTCACCGCCTTGAAGGACCAGAACGACCCCGCGGCCCCCACGACGATTACCGACCGCTCCTTCCCGTACGAGATCCCCGGCCGTATCAACGCGGCCAAAACGGTGGTACCCGACAACCCCACGGCTGCGCTGACCGGAGGACCCACCGCGACCACACCCCACTGCGACCTGACCAAGCCCAACCCGAAGGCGTTGTCGGCCGTCCGCGACCTGCTGGCCTTTCCCAAGGCCATGAGCAACGCGCTCGTGGTCGACGCCAAGCACTCGACCACCGGGCATCCCGTGGCGGTCTTCGGTCCGCAGGTTGCTTACTTCGCACCGCAGATTCTGATGGAAGAGGACCTGCACGCCCCCGACTTCGCCGCCGAGGGCGCCTCGTTCGCGGGCACGAACGCAATCGTCGAGCTCGGCCGGGGCGAGGACTACGCCTGGTCAGCCACCTCCGCCGGGACCGACAACGTCGACACCGTGCTCGAGCAGATCTGCAACCCAGCTGGCGGGACACCCCAGCCGAACGGCACGTCGTACCTGTTCCAGGGACGATGCACGCCGATGACCACCGCGACGTTCGACGACACGGCGGTGCCGAAGCCAGGAGGCCTGGGGGCGCCGACAACGCTGAGCCACACCCTGCACTACACCCGGCACGGCGTGGTCCAGGGCTGGACGACGGCGGGCGGCAAGCCCGTTGCTGTCGTCACCGAGCGCAGCACCTACGGCCATGAACTGGATTCGGGGATCGGCTTCCTGGCGTGGAACACGCCCTCCCTCACCCATGACGCCGCCAGCTGGATGCATGGCGCCACCGAGATCGCGTACACGTTCAATTGGTTTTATGTCGACGACCGGGATATCGCCTACTACGTCAGCGGGAAGGATCCGGTCCGACCGACCGACGTGAACCCCAACCTGCCGGTGACCGGAACCGGATCGGCGGACTGGCAGGGCTTCCTCGCAGACGCCGCGCACCCGCACGAGGTGAATCCGCCGCAGGGGTTTTTCACATCCTGGAACAACAAGCCGGCACCTGGGTTCTCCGCCAGCGACGCGCAGTATGCCTACGGGGCAAGCTTTCGCTCGCAGTCGCTTGATGACGCGATTCACGCGGAACTTGCCGCGCACGGCGGCCGGATCGATCAAGCCAACCTGGTTACCGCGATGGAGTCGGCGGCCACGGTCGACCTGTCGGCCACGCGCGTGCTGCCGGCGCTGCTGACCTTCCTCGGGAGCCGACCGCAATCGGCGGGGGTCACGGCCATGGTGACGCAGCTGCGCGCATGGCTGGCGAACGGGGCACACCGCAAAAAGGCGGCGCCGGGGGATGCGCAGTATGCCAACGCGGCCGCCGTCGCCATCATGGATGAGCTGTACCCACGACTGATCGCAGCATTGTTCGGACCGCTGCTGGCAGGCGGCGGAGTCGTGAACGACCTTTACGGCGTGCCCTACTCCTATCAGGTGTTGCCGATGGAATTCGCCAACACCCCGAACAGCAACGGCGCGAAACTAGGCAGCTCCTACGACGGCGGATACGAGGGCTACCTGCAGACGTTGCTCCGCCAACTGCACGGGACCGCGGTGGGGGACGCGTTCCCGGCGGCGCTCACCAACCGAGTGTGCGGCGCCCGCGGCGCCGCTGACTGCCCGTCGGCGGTCGACGTCGCCCTCAGGGACACCTATGCGGCGCTGGTCCAGGCCAATGGCGGCCGTACCGATGTCGCCAGCTTCACGCAGGACCGGGAAACACTTGCCGCGAAGCAAACGCAGCCGCAGCTGGACGCCATTCATTTCCAGGCGGTCGGCATCGTTGGCCAGCCCGATCCGGACTGGCAGAACCGGCCCACGTTCCAGCAGGTGGTGATGTTCCCCGCCCACCGTGGCCGCTCGGGCGCTTCGTCGAGCGCAGTCGCCTCGCCGAACCTCGCGGGTTCGGCGACCGCTGGGACAGGCGACCAGACCGCCGCGGTAACGCAGGCAGGAACCGGTACGGTCGCGGCCAACCGGGCGATCACGGCGACGGCGCTCGCCGTCACCGGTGGGTCACCGCTGCCGGCGCTCGCCGGACTCGTCGCGCTGGCGGCGGCCGGCGCGCTTGCTCATCGGTACCCTCGACGACGGGGCTGAGCGGTACCGTCCGGCGACCGCCCTGAGGAGGACTCGATGGCGCAGACGTTGGGCGAGCAATTGGGCGACGCACTGCAGACCGACTTCGTCCGCATCCACGAAGACTTCGGCGAGCAGGAGCGCGAGTACCTCGAGCGGACCCGGACCTTCGTCGAGGACGAAGTCCTCCCAGTGATCAACGACTACTGGGAGCGGGCGGAATTCCCCTTGGCGCTCGCCCGCCGGATGGGCGAGCTCGGCCTGATCGGCGACGGCGTCAGCAGCGAGGGCCGCCCGCGGATGACCCCCGCCACCGCGGGCCTGGTCGCCATGGAGCTGTCCCGCGGAGATGGCAGTCTCGCGACGTTCGCCGGCGTCCAGGCCGGGTTGGTGATGCGATCGATCGAATACTTCGGCTCGGCGGAGCAGCAGCGACGCTGGCTTCCGGCGTTGGCCGCAGTGGAGCAGATTGGCGCGTTCGCGCTGACCGAACCCGACCACGGGTCGGATTCCCTGCTGCTGGCCACCACCGCGGTCAGGGACGGCGACAGCGTGGTGTTGAACGGGCGCAAGCGGTGGATCGGCAATGGCACCATCGCGGATGTCACGGTGGTCTGGGCGCGCGGCGAGGACGGCGAGGTCGGCGGCTACCTGGTCGAGAAGGAAACCCCCGGCTTTGTAGCGCATCTGATCACCGGCAAGGGATCCCTGCGCGCGATCTGGCAGGCGGACATCGACCTGGACGACGTCCGGATCCCGATCGACGCGCGGCTCCCCGGCGCCGCCAGCTTCAAGGACACCGGACGGGTGCTCGCGGCCACCCGCAGCCAGTGCGCGTTCAGCGCGCTCGGCCACGCGGTGGCCGCGTACGACGCCGCCCTCACCTACGCCCAGCAGCGCAGGCAGTTCGGCAAGCCGCTGGTCGAATTCCAGATCATCCAGCAGCGGCTGGTCCGCATGTTGCAGGAAGTCGTCGGCATGCAGCTCTATTGCATGCGGCTGGCACAGCTGAGCAGCGCCGGCCGACTCACCGACACGATCGCCTCCTTGGCCAAGCTCAACAACACCAGCAAGGCACGACAAGTGATCAGCGACGCGCGCGACCTGCTCGGCGGGAACGGGATCCTGCTGGAGAACCACGTGATGCGGCACATGGCCGACATCGAGGCCATCCACACCTACGAAGGAACCGAGACGATCCAGACGCTGCTGGTCGGCCGGGACATCACCGGAGTGAGCGCCTTCACGTGACCGGCGGCCGATGGTGGACGGCGCGCCGCGGTGGCGCCGTACGGTGTCCGCTATGCGTGTACCCGTGCCCAGCACCGCCGCCGAGCTCGCTGCCCTCATCGACCACACCCTCCTGACGCCGGAGGCAACCGCCGCGCAGGCTCAGGCGATGGCCGACGAGGCAGTGGCCTTGGGCTGCGCCAGCGTCTGCGTCAGCCCGGCGCGCCTCCCCCTCCGCTCGGACGGGACGGTCTGCGCGGTGGTCGGTTTTCCCAGCGGCGCTCACGCGCGTGAGGTCAAGAGCGCGGAGGCGGCGTACGCGGTGGTCTCGGGAGCCACCGAGATCGACATGGTGCTCGACCTGGGCGCGGTCAAGGGCGGCTCCTGGACCGACGTGGAGGACGACATCGCCGCGGTGCGCGCGGCAACCGCAGGTAAGGCCCTGCTCAAGGTGATCATCGAAGCGGCGGCGCTCACGGATGACGAAGTCACCGGCGCCTGCGAGGCGGCGGGTCGCGCCGGCGCGGACTTCGTGAAGACCTCGACCGGCTTCCATCCGGCCGGCGGGGCAACCGAGCACGCCGTTGCGCTGATGCGGCAGGTCGTCGGCGACGAACTGGGCGTCAAGGCCAGCGGCGGCATCCGCACCACCGACGCAGCTCTCGCGATGATCGCAGCAGGGGCGAACCGGCTGGGATGCAGCGGGACTCGCGTCATCCTGGCCGGCCTGTCATGACCGTCCCTAGCCGTTCAGTGATCTTGAGGTGACCGCCGGCGAATCTTCGAGCCAAGCCACGTCAACGGGTCGTACTTCACATCCGCCGCGCGCTCCTTCATCGGGATGATCGCGTTGTCGGTGATGTGAATGCCCTCCGGACACACCTCGGTGCAGCACTTCGTGATGTTGCACAGGCCTAAACCGCGGTCCTCCTGCGCCATGCGGCGGTGGTCGCCACTGTCGTTGGGGTGCATCTCCAACTCGGCATACCGCAGGAAGAACCGCGGGCCGGAGTAGGCCTCCTTGTTGTCTTCGTGGTCGCGCACGACGTGGCAGACGTCCTGGCACAGGAAGCACTCAATGCATTTGCGGAACTCTTGCGAGCGTTGCACGTCAACCTGCTGCATTCGAAAGGGAGCCGTCGGCTGGTCCGCCCGGGGGCTGAACGCAGGTACCTGCTTCGCCTTCTCGTAGTTGTAGCCCACGTCGGTCACCAGATCGCGGATCACCGGGAAGGCCCTCAGCGGAGTGATCGTAATCGGTTCGCCGGCCGGGAAGGTGGACAGCCGGGCCAAGCACATCAGTCGCGGCTTGCCGTTGATCTCGGCCGAGCACGAGCCGCATTTGCCTGCCTTGCAGTTCCATCGGACCGCAAGATCGCCTGCGTGGGTGGCCTGCACGTGATGGACGGCGTCAAGGACGACCTCGCCCTCGTCGACGGGCACGACGAAATCCACCAGCTCACCGCCGGAAGCATCACCCCGCCATAGCCGCAACGTGAGGTCATAACTCATGCCTGCTCCTCCAAGAGTGCGGCCAGCTCGGGCGGGGGTACCGGAAGCGGTTGAATCGTCAGGCTGACCTTGCCGGCCTCGTCGAGACGAACGATCACGTTGCGTTGCCCCCACTGCGGATCCGGACCCGGGAAATCGTCGCGGGTGTGCCCGCCACGGCTCTCTTGGCGTTCAAGGGCGGCGGTGGCGACCGCCCGCGACACCATCAGCATGTTGCGAAGATCCAGCGCCAGATGCCAGCCGGGGTTGTACTGACGGTGACCCTCCACGCTCATCCGTTCGACCCGCAACGCCAGCGCGTCGAGTTCCTTGAGCGCGTTCTCCATCTCATCGGCCCGCCGGATGATCCCGACCAGGTCGTTCATGACCTGCTGCAGATCGTGCTGAATCGTATAAGGATTCTCCCCGCCCTCGCTGGAGAAAGGCGCGAGAGCCGCCCGGCCGGCGGCGGCCACGTCCTGTTCGGACGCGGTCCGGCGCTCACCCTTGAGTCCTGCCGCGTAGCCGGCGGCGTGCTCGCCGGCGCGCTTACCGAAGACCAGCAGGTCCCCGAGGGAGTTTCCCCCCAGCCGGTTCGAGCCGTGCATGCCGCCGGCGACCTCGCCTGCGGCGAAAAGGCCTGGCACCAAGGACGCGGTCGTGTCCGGATCGACCTCGACGCCACCCATGACGTAGTGGCAGGTGGGACCCACCTCCATCGCCTCGGCGGTGATGTCCACTTCGGCGAGCTCTTTGAACTGGTGGTACATCGAAGGCAGCCGGGTCCGGATGTACTCGGCGCTGCGCCGGGAAGCGATATCCAGGAAGACGCCGCCGTGCGGGCTCCCGCGTCCGGCCTTTACCTCACTGTTGATCGCCCGGGCGACCTCGTCGCGCGGGAGAAGCTCCGGCGGTCGACGGTTCGCCTTCTTGTCCAGGTACCAGGCATCAGCCTCTTCCTCGGTCTCCGCGGTCTCCTTGCGGAAGAAGTCGGGGATGTAGTCGAACATGAAGCGATTACCGCTGCTGTTGCGGAGGATCCCGCCATCGCCGCGGACGGACTCGGTGACCAGGATGCCGCGCACCGAGGGCGGCCAAACCATCCCGGTCGGGTGGAACTGGACGAACTCCATGTTCACCAGGCTGGCGCCCGCCCGCAGCGCCAGCGCATGGCCGTCACCGGTGTACTCCCAGGAGTTGGAGGTCACCTTCCACGACTTCCCGATGCCTCCGGTGGCCAGGATCACCGACGGCGCCTCAAGCAGGACGAACCGGCCCGACTCGCGCCAATAGGCGAACGTACCGGCGATGCGCCCATCCACCTGCAGCAACTCGGTGACCGTGCATTCCATCAACACGTCGATGCCGAGGCTGACCGCTCGCTGTTGGAGCGTACGGATCATCTCCAAGCCGGTGCGGTCGCCCACGTGGGCCAAGCGGGCATAACGGTGGCCACCGAAGTCCCGCTGGCTGATCAAACCCTCCGGCGTGCGGTCGAACAGGGCACCCCACTGCTCCAGTTCCCACACCCGCTCCGGCGCTTCCTTCGCGTGGAGTTCGGCCATCCGCCAGTGGTTGAGCAGCTTTCCACCGCGCATGGTGTCCCGGAAGTGCACCTGCCAGTTGTCGTCGGAATAGACGTTGCCCATGGCGGCCGCGATGCCGCCCTCAGCCATCACCGTGTGCGCCTTGCCCAAAAGGCTCTTGCAGATGATGGCCGTGCGGGCTCCCGCCTCATGGGCGGCAATGGCGGCGCGAAGCCCCGCACCGCCGGCGCCGATCACCACGACGTCGTATTGACGACGCTCAATCTCGCTCATCAGAAGAACCTCACGTCAGTGATTGTGCCGGTGGCAACCAGCCGCACGTAGAAATCGGTGAACGCCACAAAAAGCAGGCTCGCCCAGGCCAGCTGCATGTGCTTGCCGTTGAGGATGGAGACATAGCTCCAGGTGCGGTAGCGCAACGGATGCTTGGAAAAGTTGCGCAGCCGGCCGCCCACGATGTGCCGGCAGGAATGACACGACAAGGTGTACAGCCACAGCAGCGAGGCGTTGACGATCAGCACCAACGTGCCCAGCCCCGCATGCCCCCACTGACCACTACCGTTGCGGAAGGCCACGACTGCGTCGTAGGTGAGGATGACATTGAAGATCATCCCGGCGTAGAAGAAGTACCGGTGGACGTTCTGCCCGATGAGCGGGAACCGGGTCTCCCCGGTGTAACTCTTGTGCGGCTCGGCGACGGCGCACGCCGGGGGGGACTGCCAGAAGGACCGGTAGTAAGCCTTGCGGTAGTAGTAGCAGGTGAGCCGGAAGCCCAGCGGGAAGACCAGAATGATCAATGCCGGCGAGAGCCCCCACCAGGATCCAAAGATGCCGACCTTCGGGCTGGTGCAGTTGCTCGCGAGGCACGGAGAGTAGAACGGTGAGATATACGGCGCGGCGTAATAGTGGGCATTCTCGAAGGCCCGGAAGGTCGAGTAGATGATGAAGGCGACGAGCACCGCGACGGTGATCGCCGGCTGGAGCCACCAGGCATCACGCCGCAGGGTGCGCACACCAATCCGGGCCCGTGCGCTGGGCACCGCTGGCGGTGCGGCCGTGTCAACCATGCTGCCTCCTTGATCCACAGAGCAGGGTAGAAGCCTCAGTCCCAGTAGGCCAGAACCGATCTACGATCGCGGCGATAGCCCTACCCTATGCAAGTGCAAATCCAGCAGCTGCGGTACGTCGTCGCGGTGGCCCAGGAGAGGCATTTCACCCGCGCCGCGGCGAAGCTGCACGTGGCGCAGCCCTCGCTGTCGGTGCAGGTGAGGGCGTTGGAACGCGAGTTGGGTGCTCCGCTGTTCGACCGAACCCGCGGGGCGCTGGGACTCACCGCCGCGGGGGAAGCCTTCCTCCCGTGGGCCCGCCAGGCGCTGGCTGACCTCGCGGCCGGCCAAGACGACGTCCGCGAGCTGCTCGGGCTTCGCCGTGGCCGGCTGGCCATCGGCGCGACCCCCAGCCTGACCAGCGGCCTGCTGCCTCCGTTGCTCGCCCGGTTCCACGCCCGCTACCCCGGCATCGACTTGATCTTGACCCAGGCCGGCTCGCGCGACCTGGTCGCCCGTCTTGGCGACGGAGTGCTCGACCTCGCGCTACTGATCCTCCCGGTCGGCATCCCGGACATCACGACCATCGCGCTGGCGATCGAGGAGTTGGTCCTCGCCGTTGCCCCCGATCACCCGCTCGCCCATCGCCGGCGCATTCGAGTCGCCGAACTCGCGGGCGTGCCTTTGGTCATGTTCCGCGCCGGCTACGACCTGCGCGAGGCCACGTTCGCCGCGTGCCGGGCAGCGGGTTTCACACCCGAACTGGCCCTTGAGGGCGGCGAAATGGACGGCGTGCTCGCCCTCGCCGCGGCCGGGATCGGTGCGGCGGTCGTCCCAGGAAGTGTCGTGCGTGCCGGCGGCCCGCTCGTGGCAGTCAGGTTCACCGGCAACCAACCGGCCGTCCCCCGGCGCACGGTCGGGCTGGCCGAGCGCGCCCACCGACCACGGCCCGCTGCGGTCGGTGCCCTCGTCGACGAACTCACGGGCATGCTGGCCAGCACCGGCTGGCCGGGCGCCCCGCTGCCGGGGCTCACCGTGCTCAACCCCTCCGACGAGCCCCCCGCATCCGCCCCGGCAGCGGGCGGCCCCACCGGCCACGGACGAGCCGCCACTTCGTGATCATGCAAAATAACTGCAAACAGGACACTTTTTACGACCGAACTTGCATGATCACGGAACCCGTGGGTGGGAATCCGCGCCACCGCGCCTACCGCGCCCCAGCGCCGGCCGGCGGCCGGCGGCCGCCCGAGCGGCCCGAGCGGCCCGAGCGGCCCGAGCCGCCAGCGGTCCGCCAGCCACGCCAGCCGATCCAGGCGACCCCGAGGTCGAGGGCAAGCGCGATAGCCGCCAGCACGTAGTGCACGGCGTGGAAAGCCGTTCCGTGCGTCGGCAAGTGGTCACCGGCGATGTTGCGTACGAGCGTCACCCAGACGAACGCCGTCCACGCTGCCACGACAAGCAGAAATCCGGCGGCGCGACGCGACAAGGTCATGCCACAGACCCTGCCATGGTGATACCCGGGTAACCTTCTCGG